>VBKA01000182.1 GCA_005879815.1 Chloroflexota bacterium | reverse complement strand
GCCTGACCTTCCTCCTCAGGCGCGGTCTCGCAGGAGCAGCCGCTCCCGGCCGGCGTCGCGGAAACCCCTGGACCGATAGAGCGCATGGGCAACCTCACGCATCGGCCCTGACTCCAGGGTCATGCTCCGCGCTCCCTGGCGCTGCGCCTCTCGCATCGCGGAGTCGAGCAGGGCCGCTCCGATCCCGCGCCCGCGGGCGGGCTCCGTGACGACGAGCTCGGGGATCCACGCTTCAGGTGACTCGGTGCGTAGCGTCTCGCGCAGCTCGAGGGTGCAGATGCCGATGACACGTTCGCCCTCCTGGGCGACCAGTGACGCATCCGCTCGCCGGGCCGTCAGCTCGCCAAACGAGCGCTCCAGCGCCTGCATGCGCTCGGGTGCGGGTGACCGGGAGACACCTATTTCCGCAACCAGCCTCGTGGCCGCATGGAAGTCGGCCGCCTGAACCGGGCGGATTGTCACTCCCAGCGGCGGGGGTCGTGCTTCCGGTGCGATGTGATCGTGGCGAAAGCGCAGGAGG
>VBKA01000181.1 GCA_005879815.1 Chloroflexota bacterium | reverse complement strand
CGCAGCAGCGCGCGCCCGATTCCACGACCTCGGAAGGTTCGAGCCACGACGAGCTCGGGCACCCAGCCTTCCCAGGTCGCGAAGTTCAGGCGGCGACGGAAGACGAGAAGCAGGAGGCCGGCGGCTTCGCCCTCGGCGATGGCGAGGAACGGCGACGCGTCGACGGAGCCGATGATCCGCTCCCAGCGATCTCGAGCGGCCTCAGGAGACAACGCGGCCGCCAAGGACTCGCGCTCGCCGAGCAACCGAAGGACCATCACCAGATCGTCTCTGCCAGCTGGCCGAAGCTCGACTCCAGCCGGCGCGCGGACCGCGAGGCCTCCAACCGGGCGGCCCGGGCCGTCGGGGCCGGCCACCCTATCGTCCCTTGAAGTCGGGCTGGCGCTTCTGGAGGAAGGCGGCCATGCCTTCCTTCTGGTCCTCGCTAGCGAAGGTGAGGTAGAAAAGGCGCCGCTCGTGGGCCAGCGCCTCGGTCAGCGGCATCTCGTAGGCTGCGTTGACCTCCTCCTTCGCGAGCCGCACCGCCACGGGCGATTTCATGGCAATTTGCGCCGCCAAATCCAGCGCATCCTCCACCACGAGCTCGTCCACGGTGACGCGCGCAACGAGGCCTGCTCGCTCGGCCTCGGCCGCGGTCATCGGCTCGCCGGTGAGGATGCTCACCATCGCCTTGCTCTTGCCGATGGCGCGCGGCAAGCGCTGGCTGCCTCCTGCGCCGGGCGTTACCCCGATGTTGATCTCCGGCTGGCCAAACTTCGCTCCCTCGCCGGCGACGATGATGTCGAGGGCCATCGCGAGCTCGCACCCACCCCCCAGGCACCACCCGTTGACCGCAGCGATCACGGGCTTGGCGATTCGTCGCACGCGATCCCACTGCGCAATCCGGTTCGTGCGCAGCATGTCGATGGGCGAGGCGTTGGCCATCTCGGCGATGTCTGCGCCGGCGGCAAAGGCGCGCTCGTTTCCCGTCACGACGATGGCCCGGACGGCCTCGTCGGCATCGAGGTCTTCGAGAGCGTCACACAGCGCGTCCATGACCTGGCCGTTCAGGGCGTTGAGCTGCTTGGGCCGATTGAGACGAACGAGCGCAGTGCGCTGCTCCGGCTGCCGCTCGACGAGAACGAGCCGCTCGCGCTCGCCCGCCGGGTCGGCCTCGCTCACGGCACGCCCTCGGCGAGCGCGGTGAGCGGTGCTCCACAGGCTCCGCAGAAGTCGTATCGCGCTGGCAACCCGGTCTCTCCGCAGGCGGGACAGGTGCGGCCGACGGCGGCCTGGTAGGCACGCAGCGTCTCGTACTGCGGCTCGCGCTTGGCATGGAAGGCCTCGACCGCCTCATGCACCTCGTCCGAGGTCGAATGGATGGCGAGCCAGTCGCGAGCGTGTGTGATGGTCTGCGACCAGACGAGGTCCCGCCACCAGTTGAGCTGGGTCTTCGTGTACCGCACCGTCTCCGGCAGCTTGCGCCGTAGCTTCTCGGCGAGCTCGGCGATCGCACCGTCCAGATCCGCGCGCGGAACGATGCGCGTGACCAGTCCCCAGTCGAACGCCTGCTGCGCGCTGATCGGCTCACAGAGCAGGATCATCTCGCGCGCCCGCCGGTCGCCGATCGTGAGTGGCAGCCACTGGGTCGCGCCTCCGGCCGGCACGGACCCATGCTCCGGCCCCACGTGCTGCAGGTAGGCGTCGTCGACCATTACCGCGAAATCGCACGCCAGCTGGAGCTCCTGCCCGCCACCGACCGCGATCCCGTTGATCCGCGCGATCGTGGGCTTGCCAATCTGGCGCAGCCGGTCGTGCATCTCGATGAAGGCGCCCATCCAGCGCCAGTACTGCCCGCTGGTCTTGCCCATGGCGGCCTGCTCGTCGAGATCGGCGCCGGTCGAGAAGGCGCGATCACCGGCCCCGGTGACCACCACCACGGCGACTCCCTCGTCCCACGAGGCGTCCTCGAAGGCCCGGGCCATCTCGCGCAGCGTCTGGAAGTCGAAGCAGTTCAGCACCGCCTGGCGATCGACGGTGACCGTCGCCACAGCGGTGCCGGCATCCTTGGCGTATCGGATCCGGTCGAACTCGAGCGTCTCCGGCGCCGCCGCTGCTGGCGATTCCGGCTCCCGTACGGCCATCACAGGCCTCCAGCCTGGCCCGGCCGCACGACCGTGGTCGACGCGTCATCGGCCACGTAGAGCGTGACACCGGCGCTCGCAAAGTTACGCAGATCGCGCCCGCTCTCGATCCCCGCTTGGCTCGCCATCGCCGCATCGAGGTCGTCGCGCGTGTCAAAGACCATCTGGGTGGACAGGTAGTAGGGCACCGAGCGCGGACCCATCGGCTCGACGTTGCCAACGATCAGCTCTTGCAGCCTGGGATAGCGGAGCACGATCGGGGTGTGCACTTCGTGGTAGTGCCGATCGAAGGCCTCGGGATCGGCGGGCGCCTGGTAGAGGGCGATCAGGCGAACGGGCACGTGCTACTTGGCGAAGTAGTCAGCGTTGATCTGGATGTAATTCTGCCACTGGTCGGGGACCGCGTCCTCCGCGAAGATCGCGGTCACCGGGCACTCCGGCTCGCATGCGCCACAGTCGATGCACTCCTCCGGATCGATGAAGTACATCGTGTCCTCGTCCTTGGCGTGGATGCAGTCGACCGGGCAGACGTCAACGCAGCTGGCGTCCTTGACGCC
>VBKA01000175.1 GCA_005879815.1 Chloroflexota bacterium | reverse complement strand
ATTGTCGTCCAGCGTGCCGCCACGGATGGTGATCACCTGGGGCTCGGCCTGTGCCATGCCTGCCATCGTAGGGCGCGAGATGCGTTCGGAGCGGACCGTGTGGTCAGTCGAAGATCCGCTCGAGGTGCCAGGTGCCGCGGATCTCGTCCCAGAAGACGGTGCACAGCAGGCCGTCGCGCGTCACGACCTTGAAGTAAGCGCGCGCCACCGGCTCGCGCCACCAGTCGTCATCGACCCGCCACTGGTTGCAGATCCCCACCTCGCCATGGGTCACGCCATCCATCCGCAGGCGGATGGGGGTGCCGGCTTCATCGGTCTCGACCTGCACCAATGGATGGTTGACGTACAGGCGAGTCACGGCTGGTCCTCCCGGCCGACCGACTGGAGGCGTGCCTGCCGCTCGGGGAGCGATGCGTTCGGACGCTCCGTCCGAGCCCGCCACAGGCGACCCTCGCCGAAGCGCGTCGCCAGCCGCTCGAGCGACCAGCGCAGCTCCTCCCAGCGACCGGCCTGCACCTGAAAGGCGGGCAGCTGGCGCGCCGCCGGGTCGCTGAGGCGGTCGAAGGCCAGACCGATGGCGACCACCCGCGGCTCCTCCTCTCCCTCCGAACTGGTCGCGTGCAGGTGACGGGTTCGGGAGGCTGCCTCCATGCGACCGATGAGCAGCCGCGCGATCCAGTCCGGCTCGAGCGCCGGCTCGGGGAACGTCAGCTCGACGGTGAGCGCCGGCGCATCCTCGAGGTCCAGGTTCAGGGTCGCGCGGCCCGGGGCGAGATGACGGAGACGCAGCGCATCGCACAGCTCCGCGCAGGCACGCCGCAGGACGAGGCCAGTCCCGCCCAAGCCTTCCACCGGCGGCTCAAACGTGACGCGTCGGATCAGCGGCTCCGGGCGCCGCCGGGGGGCGAGCGGGCGTGGATCCTCGCCGCGGGCCAGGGCCTGAAGCCGCTCGCCGTTGGCGCCGAACTGTGCACCGACCGCCGATCGCGGCAGCGCGGCGAGCTCGCCCATGGCGGTCAGCCCAAAGAGCGCGAATCGTTGTCGGGTCTCCGGATCCGCAGGAAGCAGGGCGAGGGGAAGCGTCGCCAGCACCGCTCGCGTGGCCTCAAGGGCGGCCGGAAAGGCGTGGAATGCGACCGGGACGGACGGGTCGGGGCGCGCGGTGAGGGCGAGGCGGGCGGCGAGGACCGCAAGCCATCGGTTCTCCCCCACTCCCGCCCGGACCGGCAGGGTCGCCACCTCGCGGACCAACGCCACGGCACGCGCCGCGATGCGGCGCTCATCCCCGAGGCTCGGCCCCAGGCCCGTCACGTCGACAAGGGCCACGCCTCGGTCGACCGCCTCGACCCGCGGGGAGAGGTCGTCGAGACGATCGAGCATGGCGGGAACGTCGACGACCGGGTTGGCGTCCGCCGCCTCGTCGGGCGCGCGATGCGACCCGTGGCCATCGTGCGGCGCGGCTCGAAGGGTCGGCCAGACGAGTGCCAGGATACGAGTCACCACCCGGTCCCGCTGCTCAGGCGGAGAGGACGCGCAGGCCTGGCTGCTCCTCCGGCTCCGCCTCCGCGATGGCCGCGACCGGCAGCAGGGCCGGCGCCGCTTCCCGCGGAACGGCGAGCGGCGGGAGCAACGCATCGATGCGACGACCCTCGCCGAACCACAGGTCGAGCGAGGCGGTCTCGCCGGCCAGCGCCCAGCGATGCCGCGTGACGGTGGCCCGTATCCGCTGTCCCACCAGGTCACGGTCCACCGCCAGCCAGGCCTCGCGCTCGAGCGCGAGGCGTACCGCAGCGACGCGAGCCACGGCGGCACGCAGCCACTCCCCGGTGAGCAGCAGCGCGACCGAGCGACCGCGGACGAGGAGCTGCCCCAGCCGGTCGAGCCCGACGACGAGCCCCGGGTGGCGTTCGCCGCCGGCCGGATCCGGGCTCTCACCCAAATCGAGGGCCAGGGCGTCCACCAGGCCGCTGCGGGCGAGCCACCCGGCCAGCTCGATTGCCTCGAGGGCCGATGTCGGTCGCACGACCAGCAGCCATTCCAGCTGGATTCCCAACCGCTCGGCGGCGGCCGCATCCAGGCAGCCGGCCGCATCGATCCAGGCCACGATCCCGCCCGCCTCCTGGGATGCCGCCAGTGACCGAATGGCCAACGAGGTCGCCCCGGTGCCGCGCGGCGCATCGAGCAGGGCGAGGGAGCCGCGCGGCCAGCCCCCGGTGCGCAGGGCTTCGTCGAGGGCGCTGAACCCGGACGGAATTGCGCCCCGGTTGGACGGTGACGGAGTGGCGACAGCCTCCCCCACCATCGGTCCCACCCCTCGCCGCAACCCTTTGGCGCGCAGGCTCTCGAGAAGCTCGGGCAGGGGGCGAACGGCGGTGGCGGTGGCGTTCACATCGGTCAGTGTATAGAACAAACGTTCTACTTACAAGAGGCGCCGATGCCTCCTGCGGAGCGCCGTTCTATACTTCCGGCCGGCCCTTGGGGATGTAGCTCAGCTGGGAGAGCACCGCGTTCGCATCGCGGGGGTCAGGGGTTCGAGTCCCCTCATCTCCACCACTCCATCCGGTAAGGACCCCACTCGCCTACTCGGCGCTCATCGGACCCATCAGATCGTCGGCGTTGCAGACGAGACTCGTCGAAGCTTGTCCGGGTTGGCGATCGCCCAGACGCTCTGAATACGGTCGCCATCGAGCTCGACGCTCACCACGATGGCCGGCGTGCCGTCTGCATTGCGGACCAGGATCGTGGGCCGTCCGTTGATGTCGGCGACGCCGAAGATGGCGCCCGGGGGAGTGAACCGCTGGGAGACGCCAAGGACGAATCGGCCGACCGCATCCCGGCCGCGGACTGGATGGAGCGCTGCGCCGCGCACCTTGCCTCCGCCATCGGCCCAGAAGACGACGTCCTCCGTCAGCATGGCCGTGAGGCCGGCCAGATCGCCACCTCCTGAGGCTCGCATGAATTGCTCGAGGACGCGGCGATGCTGGGCTGGCGTGGTGGCAAACCGCGGCCGGTTCTCGGCGAGATACCTCTTCGCTCGGCTGAAGAGCTTTCGACACGCGGCCTCCGACTTGCCGATCATCTCCGCCACCTCCGCATACCCGTAGTCGAAGACCTCGTGCAGCAGGAAGACAGCGCGTTCGGCCGGGGTCAGCGTCTGGAGCAGACTCATGAACGCGATCGAGATCGAGTCGTAGTCGGTCACGCGCTTCTCCGGATCGGAGCGTTCATCGATCTCCTTAGTCAGGATCGGTTCAGGCAACCATGTCCCAACGTATTGCTCGCGTGCGACGCGCGCTGATTTGATCTCGTTCAGGCACAGCCGAGTGACGATCGTGGACAGGTATGCCTTGGGCGACCTCACATCATCGAGCGGCGCCGCCTCGTAACGAAGGTAGGCGTCCTGGAGGACGTCCTCCGCTCCATCGGCGCTTCCGAGCATTCGGTATGCGATCGAAAAGAGAAGCGGCCGATATGCCTGGAAGGTGCCGACATGGCTCAGCTCAGCGCTCATCTCACCAAATCAGCGTGCGCTGCCTTGTGCCTTGATTGTTCTGCTGATCATGTGCGAGCGCATCTTGTTCTTGCCTGGCCAATAGAACACCCAGGGGACGGTCGGCTGGAGCCGGATGGTCAGCAGCAGGAAGGCGACGAAGAACTCCCGGAACCAGTTGGCGATCTGGTCAGCAGCAGGAAGGCGACGAAGAACTCCCGGAACCAGTTGGCGATC
>VBKA01000174.1 GCA_005879815.1 Chloroflexota bacterium | reverse complement strand
GCCGTCGCCGTTGAGCAGGCCCGCATCGCGCAGCGCTTCTCCGCTGGCGGCGACCGCGAAGTGCGTGTTGCGGTCGTGGCGACGGGCGTCCTTCGGATCCATGTGCTGCGCGACGTCGAAGTCCTTCACCTCGCCGGCGACGTGGACGTCGTACCCGGTCGCATCGAAGAGGGTGATGTCGGTGATGCCGGAGCGCCCGCCGACGAGCGCGTCCCATGCGACGTCGGCGCCGATCCCGACCGGCGAGACGACGCCAAGGCCGGTGACCACCACCCGCCGTGGGCTCACGCGCTGGCCTCGTCCGGGCGACCGGGCAGCCAGAGGCGGCTGTCTCGAGCGTCGGTCACGTGCACCTCGGCCTCGGGGCTGATGCGCTTGATCAGGCCGGAGAGGACGCGCCCGGGGCCGACCTCGACGAAGTCGGTGACGCCGTCGGCCACCATGCGGCGCACCGTCGCCGTCCACTGCACCCCGTGGACGAGGTGCTCGCTCAGCTCCGTGCGCAGACCGTCAGCGGTGCGGATCACCGAGCCGTGGACGTTGCCGAGCATCGGGACCGCGGGGTCGCGGAACGGCACGCGGGCAAGGATCTTCGCGAACTCGTCGCGCGCGCGGCGCATGAGCGGCGAGTGGCTGGCGACGCTGACCGTCAGCTGCACCGCCCGGCGGGCGCCGACCGTCTTGCTCATCTCGAGCGCGAAGACCAGCGCCGGAATGACGCCGGAGAGCACGATCTGCCCAGGTGCGTTGGCGTTGGCCACCGCGATCTCTCCATGCTCTCTGGCCTGCTCCACGATCTCGTGCACCTGCTCGTCGGAAAGGCCGATGACGGCGCCCATCCCACCCTCGATGCCGCGCTCCTGCATGATCCGGCCGCGCTCGCGCACGAGGCGCAGGGCCGTCTCGAAGTCGATGGCCTCGGCGGCGACCGCGGCCGCGTACTGGCCGGCGGAATGGCCGGCGACCTCGAGCGGCATGAGCTCGACGCCCTCGCGCGCCGCCTCAGCACGAAGCGCCTCCAGGTAGGCCATCGAGGTTGCCAGGATGGCCGGCTGCGCGTTCACGGTGCGGTCCAGCTCCTCCGCCGGGCCATCGAGGATCAGCCTCGAGAGCGGGAAGCCCAGCGCCGCATCGGCGCGCTCAAGCACCGCGGCCGCAGCTGGCGAGCGCTGGACGACATCGGCGCCCATGCCAACGTACTGGGACCCCTGGCCGGGGAAGACGAATGCGTGTCGGCGAATCACAGCGGCGCTCGCCGGCAGCGTGCCATCGGTCTGGTCGGTCATACCTGGATTTGAGAGGGTGGAGTCCCCCGAGTATAGCCGAGCACGCTTGGTGGGCGGCCCGCGCGATCAGCCGTGGTCGGCGCCTACGAAGCCGCGCACCACCTCGTGCAGCACCGGCAGGCCAAATCGGATGGCGCTCACCGGGACGCGCTCGTCGTGGCCGTGGAAGAGCGACAGGAAGGGGACCTCCGGCTCGAGGCGCAGCGGCGCAAAGCCATAGGTCGGGATTCCGAGCAGCGAGAGCGCCTTGGCGTCGGTGCCGGGCGTGATCATCATCGGTGCCGGCTCGCCGCCCGGATCCGCCCGTCGCAGGGCCGCCGCCATGCGCTGCACGATCTCGGCGTCGGCCGGCCAGACGATGGCCGGCAGGGTCAGGACCGCCTCCACGCGGACATCGCCGCCGGCAAGCTCGGAAAGGTCGGCGAGGAACGTCTGCTGGTCGGTGTCCGGCAGCGTCCGAACGTCGACCTCCGCCTGGCCGAAGCCCGGGATCACGTTCATCTTCTGGCCGACCCGGATGACGGTGGGCGTGACCGTGTCGCGCAGCATCGCGTCCAGGGATCGCCGCAGGACCGGATCGGGGGTCCCGACTTCGAGTTCGCCGCGCAGCCGCTCCTCGTCGCCCCGCTCGGCGGCCTCGATAACGCCCGTCAGCCCCAGGGCCTCGAGGAAATCCCGCACCGTTGGCGTGAGGCGGGCCGGATGAGGCTCGGCTGCGAGGCGGGTGACCGCCGCTGCCAGCTTGATGGCGGCGTTGTCGGGATGCGGCATGCTGCCGTGGCCGGTGGTCCCGGTCGCGGTGAGACGGGTCCAGATGATGCCCTTCTCCGCAACCTGGATCGTGTAGACCCGCCGCGAGCCAACGGTCATGGAATAGCCACCCACTTCGTTCAGGGCCGCTGCCGCGGGTTCGCCGTCGCGCCCGCGGAACAGGTCCGGCCGGCGCTCGACCCAGTGCCGCGCGCCGAACAGGCCGCCCGCTTCCTCGTCCGCGACCGCGGCGAAGATCAGGTCGCGCCGGCGCTCCGCGCCCTCTCGAGCCAGCGCGAGCATCACGCCCAGCTCCATCGCCACCATGTCCTTCATGTCGACCGCACCCCGACCCCAGACGACGCCGTCGACCAGGTCCCCGCCAAAGGGATCGCGCGACCATGCGTCGGCCTCGACGGGCACGACGTCGAGGTGCGAGAGCAGGACCAGCGGGGGCTGCGGATCGCGGACGGTGGCCGGCAGGCGGGCAAAACAGCTCGCGCGGCCGGGCTCGGATTCGAGCACCTCCGCCTCGAGGCCGGCGGCCGAGAGGACCTCCGCGCAGTAGCGGGCAGCGGCTGTCTCGCCACCGCGCGGGTCATGCCCGGCGGCCAGCTCCGCTCCGCCGTCGGGCGGGTTGACGCTCGGAATGCGGATGAGCGCCCGCAGGTGCTCGACGACCTCGTCGGTGGCGCGGTCCCAGTCCGTGCGGGCCGCGCCGACCTCTGTGCTCACCCGCTGCCTAGGTTGGCGAGGCTCCCCGCCCGCGCGGCGCGAGAGCCAATGAAGGCTCTCCCCACCCGCCGTGCCCGGACCAGCCGCGCGAGCGGCAGCTCGGCACCCAGCAGGACAAGGGCTACGACCAGCAGCATGGGCACCTGGGGAACCAGCCCAAGCAGGATCAGCGCGGTCAGGAAGAAGCAGTGGATCGCGACGCGACTCGTGAACGCGACGCGCAGGTCCAGCATCGCCATGCGCTCCCCGTTCGCAGCGGCTCGATCTGGTCCATACACGCCGTACGCGGCGACCGCGCTGAAGGCCACCAGCGAGACGATGAAGAGCCAGAGGCCGCCGCCGGGTGCCGGGTCGACGACCGGTCGCAGGTACGCGAACGGCATCATGCCGACCAGCAGGATGACGTAGGCCGGGACCGGCA
>VBKA01000003.1 GCA_005879815.1 Chloroflexota bacterium | reverse complement strand
CAGCGCATCGGGTCCGGCATCGCCCAGGCCGTTGGTGCGAGCCCAGCCGCGCAGTTCGTCGAAGTCGGGCGCGACCAGCACTCCGGTGTAGGGCTGGCGATCCCCGAGGATGATGGCCTGCGCCACGTACTTCGAGGTCGACAGCGCTGCCTCCATGGGCGCCGGGCTGACGTTCTTGCCGTTGGCCAGCACGATGATGTTCTTCAGGCGGTCGGTGATCGTGATGCGACCGATCTCGTCGAGCTCGCCGATGTCACCGGTATGGAACCAGCCGTCGCCATCGATCGCCCTGGCGGTCTCGGCCGGGTCGTTCACATAGCCGCGCATCACCTGCGGGCCACGAACCAGGATCTCGCCCGTGTCGGGGTCGACGTTGACCTCGGTTCCCGGGGCAGGTCGGCCCACGGTTCCGAACACGAAGTCATCCGGGCGGTTGATGGACACGAACGGCGCCGTCTCGGTGAGTCCGTATCCCTCCAGCACCAGCATGCCCATGGCGTAGAAGAACTCGCCGATCTCGCGCGACAGCGGCGCGGATCCGGAGACGAAATAGCGGACCCGGCCGCCGGTCCGCGCCCGGATGCGGCCGAAGACGAGCACGTCCGCGATCCGGAGCTGCAGCCTGAGCCACGGCGAATCCGAGCGCCCCTCGAGGTGGTTCGCGTACTTGCGCTTCCCAAGCCCAGCGGCCCACCAGAAGATGCGCTGCCGAATCGCGGACGCCTCCTCGACCGCTGAGAGGACTCGCGCGTAAAGGCGCTCATAGAGGCGCGGCACGGCGACCATCACCGTCGGCCGCACCTCGACCATGTTGGCCGGCAGGCGCTCGATGAGTGGCTCCGCGTAGGCGATCCCGCATCCGCGGGCCAGCGGGACGACCATGCCAGCCACGCGCTCGTAGCTATGGCTCAGGGGAAGCCACGACAGGAAGACGTCGCTCGGATAGAAGTCGACGACCTGGTTGACCGCCTCGTAGTTGTAGACCATGTTGCCGTGCGTCAGCATCACGCCTTTCGGGTTGGCGGTCGTGCCGGAAGTGTGGATGATCGTCGCCAGCTGGTCGCGTGTGATCCTCCGGCAGCCCTCTTCCCAGACGCGGCGGTGGTCGGGGTCCTTGGGCGCCAGCTCGATCACGTCATCAAGCGTGGTCGCGTCACTCGGCAGCGTGCCTCTGTCGTCGATGACCACCAGCTTCTGGATCGTCGGGCACTCGGCGCGGACAGACTCGATCTTGGTCGCCTGCTGCGCGTTCTCGACCACTGCAAGCGTGGCGTGGACGTTGTTGATGATGAACGCCGTCTGCCCCGCCTCGGAGCTGGGATAGATGGGGCAGGTCACCGCTCCGAGCGCCATGCTGGCGAGGTCGACCACCAGCCATTCGGGACGGGTCCGGCATACGATGCACACCGTGTCGCCGGCGGCGACGCCCAGCGACTGCAGCCCGAGCGAAACGTCGCGGATCCAATCCCACGTCTCACGGTAGGTGCTGGTGCGCCAGGCGACCGGTTTCCTGGGGTCGCCTTCTCCGGATTGGCGGTGGCCGCGCGCCGGCTTCCAGCGCAGGGCCACGTGGTCCGGCTGTGCGAGGACAGACCGATGCACCAGGTCCACGAGATTCGCGGCCGGCTCGCCCTCGACCTCGAGCGGCTCGAACGGCGCGACCTGCGGCCCGACCCGAGCCGCGACCCGAGTCGCCACCCTCGGATCCACCCGCGGATCCGTCATCGACTCGGCCACTACCCGCGCCTCAGGGCTTCGAGCAGCTGCTGCGCCACGATCAGCCGATGGATCTGGTTGGTGCCCTCGTAGATCTGCGCTCCCTTCGCATCGCGCATCAGCCGCTCGACCGGGTTGTCACGGCTGTATCCCGCACCACCGTAGATCTGGACCGCATCGGTGGTCACCTGCATGGCC
Organism: Chloroflexota bacterium; assembly: GCA_005879815.1. GTDB lineage: Bacteria > Chloroflexota > Limnocylindria > QHBO01 > QHBO01 > CF-82. The sequence continues at coordinate 36,149 of VBKA01000003.1, read as the reverse complement.
GTGTCGGACGCGAACATCTTGGCCATGCTGCTCGGAGCGTTGATCGGCCCGCCCGCGTCGCGGATCCGCGCGGCGCGCCAAGTGAGCAGGCGGGACGCCTCCACCCGAGTGGCGGCATCCGCGAGCATGGCCTGGATCATCTCCTGGTCGGCGATCGCTCGACCGAACTGCGTCCGCTGCAGCGCGTATCGGCCCGCGTGCTCCATCGCCGATCGGGCCAGGCCCACACAGGCTGCAGCGATGCTGATCCTTCCCGCCCCCAGCGCCGAGAGGGCGACCTTGAGCCCATCCCCCTCCTCACCGAGTCGGTTCGCCTCCGGCACCAGTGCCCGCTCGAAGACCAGCTCCGCGGAGACCGAGTCGCGGATCCCCATCTTCCGTTCGTGGCCCGCGACCCGGAATCCTGGCGTCTCCCGCTCGACGACGAAGGCGGTGATCGCGTCGCGTCCGCGAGAGCGATCGACAGTGGCGAAGACGATGGTCACCTCCGACTCCTGGCCGTTGGTGATCCAGATCTTGCTGCCGGAGAGCGCGTAGCCCCCATCGGTCCGTTCGGCGAGCAGAGCCAGGGCCGCCGCGTCCGAGCCCGCGCCGGGCTCCGTCAGGGCAAAGGCGCCCAGGTGCCGGCCGGCCATCATCGGCGGAAGGAAGCGCTGCTTCTGCTCGGCGCTGCCGAACACCAGGATCGGCAGCTGGGCGAGGATGTGGACCGACAGGCTGATCGCCATCCCCATGTCGGCCGCGGCGATCTCCTCGCAGGCGAGGATCCAGGCGAAGGTGCCCATCCCCGCTCCGCCGAATTCCTCCGGGTAGGGCAGGCCGGTGAGGCCCAGCGAGGCCATCCGCTCGAAGAGCGAGCGGTCGTAGCGCTCCTCCTCGTCACGCTGGGCGACCGTGGGGGCGAGCTCGCGTTGCGCGAATTCACGCACCGTGTCGCGGATCTGGCGCTCCTCCGGCGAGAGGGCGAAAGGGTCCGGCCGATGGACGGAGACGGCCGCGCTCATCGACCCAGCCGGTTGCCCTTCTCGTCGTAGCGGTAGAAGCCCCGTCCTGTCTTCCGCCCCAGGTGACCAGCGGTGACCATCTGGCGCAGGAGCGGCGCGGCGCGGAACTTTGGATCACCAAAGCCGCGGTACAGGACGTCGAGCACGCCCAGCATCACGTCGTTGCCCACGAAATCGGCGAGCTCGAGCGGACCCATCGGGTGGTTGAGGCCCAGCTTGGCGCCCGTGTCGATGTCCTCAGCGCTGCCCGTGGACTCCATCAGGGCGAAGACTGCCTCGTTGATGAACGGGCCGAGCATCCGGTTGACGAGGAAGCCCGGCATGTCCTTCGACTCGATGACGATCTTGCCAAGGTCCTGGGCGAAGGCTCGACAGGCGTCGTACGTGTCGTCATCGGTCTCGAGCCCGCGAATGATCTCGATCAGCTGCATGACCGGGACCGGCGAGAAGAAATGAAGGCCGATGAAACGCGGCGGCCGATCGGTGGCGGTGGCGAGCCCTGTGATGGAGATGCTGCTGGTGTTGGTCGCGAAGACCGCGTCCGGGTCGGCCGCCTTCGTGAGCGCAACCCAGGTCTCGCGCTTGAGCGCTTCGTCCTCGAAGACGGCCTCGATGACGAGGTCGTGGCCAGCGGCGCCGTCGGGGCCGACCGCGGTGGCGACGCGGCCCAGGATCGCCTCCGCCTGCGATTGATCGAGCTTCCCCTTCTCGACCAGGCGCGCCAGGTTGCCGGCGATTCGGTCGCGGCCCTTGTTCGCCAGCTCCGCGGTGCGGTCGGAGAGGGTGACCTGCTTGCCGGCTGTGGCGCTCACCTGGGCGATGCCGTGCCCCATCAGGCCGGCGCCAATGACGAAGACGCGGTCGATGCTCATTGGGCCGCTAGCCTACCAGCGATCAACCAGCGACCGGCGGCTGCTCGAGGTCATCAACCGCGAACGCGGGGTGCGCCTTGCGGGCTGGCTGGAACTCGTCGTCGATTCCAACGTGCACCTCCATGCCGTCTCGACGGAACCAGCAGCCACCACGGCCGCTGAGAACGGGCGGTTTCTCGACCTCGGCAAACCCCAGCGTCCTCGTCCAGAACCCCCGCTGCGCGTCCTCGCTGCCGCAAGGAGCCGCCAGCTGCACGTGGTGGATCACGTTTCGAGCAGGCGGTCCGCGGCGGTGATCGGGTCGACGAGGCGTTCCACGATGTCATCGACGGTCGCGTCCCACTCCGGACTCCCCTGGGCGCGGCGTCGAGATCGTTCTGTGACGGCTCTCACGAGCTGGTTGCGGGCCCTTGTGCGCGCCTGGTCGGGCGAGCGGGCGCGCGCCCGATCCGCCTCGATGGCGTCGACGAGCGGTGCTACGCCCTCACCTGTCGTGGCGATCGTGAGCAGGATCGGCGGCGGAGCCGCGAAGCGGCCACCGGCGCCCGCGAGCATGGCGCGAAGCTGGCGGGCGGAGCGCTCCGCGCCCGGGCGATCGGCCTTGTTGACGGTCACCACGTCGGCCACCTCGAGCAGGCCGGCCTTGATCGCCTGGATCTCATCCCCCATCTCGGGAACCTCCACGACGACGGTGGTTTCGGCCAGCCGCGCGACCTCCAGCTCCGCCTGGCCGGCGCCGACCGTCTCGACCAGGACCGGGTCGTAGCCGGCCGCGTCCAGCGCCGCCGCGACGAGCCACGTGGCGGCCGCGATCCCGCCGAGCTCGCCGCGGCTGGCCATGCTGCGCATGAAGACGTCGCGGTCCGCGGCGTGCTCCATCATGCGGATCCGGTCGCCCATGATGGCGCCGCCTGTGTGGGGAGACGTGGGATCGACGGCCACGATCCCGACTCGCCGGCCCCGCTTCCGATACTCGCGTGCCACCGACGTCACCAGCGTCGATTTGCCCGCTCCGGGCGGCCCGGTGATGCCCACCAGATGCGCTCCCCGGGAAGCCGCGAAGATCCGGGGCAGGAGCGCCCGGACGGCGGGGTCCTCGTTCTCGATCCCGGTCAGGAGGCGGGCCAGCGCCCGTCGATCGCCCCCGACGGCCGCCGTCAGCAGCGCCGGCCCGTCAGCCACGGGTCAGGTGCGCGTGCGCGCGTGCTCGCGGAAGTAGCGCGCGATGTCGCCGATCCGCGTACCGGGGCCGAAGATCTCCGCGATGCCCGCCTCCTTGAGCGGACCGATGTCGGCATCCGGAATGATGCCCCCGGCCGCGATCAGCACGTCGTCCATCTGCCGGCTGCGAATCATCTCCACGATTCGGGGAAGGAGCGTCATGTGCGCCCCGGACAGGATCGAGAGTCCCACGACGTCCACGTCCTCCTGCTCGGCGGCATCCGCGATCATCTCCGGCGTCTGACGCAAACCGGTGTAGATCACCTCGAAGCCCTCGTCGCGGAGTCCCCGAGCGAGCACCTTGGCGCCGCGGTCGTGGCCGTCGAGCCCGGGTTTCGCGATGAGCACGCGGATCGGCGCGACGCGCTCCTCACCGGCATCAGCGGTCATGCGGCGCCGATTCTAGCCGCCAGCCGGTCGATCTCCGCGGCAAGCGCGAAGTCCTTGGCGGTCAGTCCGCCCGAGGCGTGGGTGGAGAGCGTCAGTGTGACGCGACGCCATCGGATCAGGATGTCGGGATGGTGATTCGCCGCTTCTGCGGCGTCGGCGATCCTTCCGACAAGCGCGACGGCGGCACGAAAAGACTCGCATTGGACCATTCGCGTGATGGCGTTGCCTTGCCGGCTCCAATCCGGCAATGCCGCGAGGCTGGAGGCGATCTCTTCCTCGCTCAGCAGCGGCGCGTAGGGCATGCGCTATAGCGCCTTCCCGATCAGGCGCAGGAACTCATTCCGCGTGCGGCCGTCGCGACGGAAGGTGCCGAGCATCGAGCTGGTCACCATCCGCGCCTCCTCCTTCTTGACCCCGCGCATCATGGTGCACAGATGGCTCGCTTCGACGACGCAGCCGACGCCCTTGGCGCCCAGCCGCTCCATCAGGAACTCCGCGACCTGGGTAGTCATCCGCTCCTGGAGCTGCAAGCGCTTGGCGTACATCTCCACGATGCGCGGAATCTTCGAGAGGCCGATGACCGTGCCGCGCGGCAGATAGCCCACATGCGCACGACCGAAGAAGGGCAGCAGGTGGTGCTCACACAGCGAATAGAACTCGATCTCCCGCACGACCACCATCTCGTCGTACTCGACCTGGTAGCAAGCGCCGTTGATCAGCGCATCGGGATCGGTCCGATAGCCGGAGGTGAGCTCGTCGTACATCCGCGAGACGCGTGCGGGTGTCCCAGTGAGCCCGGCACGCTCCGGATCCTCGCCGATCTCCGCCAGGAGTGTCCGGATCGCTTCCTCGATCTCGTGGCCGGCTCGCACGTCGTCCATCGCCTCGGGATGCTAGCAGCCGCCCACTCTCCTTCCCCACCATCGGTCCATGCCGTGTGAACGAACGAGCCATTGAACGGCCCATCATCTAGGCGCCTGAATAGGGTCGCGCTATTCTTGACCTCCGCTGCCAGGGGCACCATTCGGGACCGATGATTCTCCACACTCCGGCATCACACTCCCGCTTTGGGTTTCGCGGTCTGCCCGCGCTGACCCCTGACCGGGTCGCGGCAGGGCTCGGTCGTCGCCTGGATCACGCCTACCACTACGTGCGACACCCGTCACCGCCGGGAATCGACCCAATCGATGCGGTGGTCGTCGGTCCGGGAGGCACCTGGGCGCTGACCGTTGCCCACGAGCGCGGGCGGTTCAGGAAGCGCAACGGGCATTGGTACCGATGGAACGGATCGACCGAGTCGTGGATCCCGTGGGACGCGGTGCCGATCACCGTCGCACGGTTGTCGGGGCATCGACTGGAGCTATTCCTCGAGCGTGCGGGGCAGCCCCCGGCCGTCGAGGCCTGCCTGATCGCCCAGGATGGAACCGATGTCACCTGGGAGCCGGACCAGCGTCCCGGCGTCCACGTGCACGCCGAGCTCGCAAAGCTCGCGCGGCGCATGACTCGCGACGAGGTGCTCTCCGACAGTCAGGTCGACCGCATCGTGGCGCTGCTCGACCCGCGCCAGCCTCTCCCCCGCCTCGCGCCGTCCACGCCCCAGGGCTAAGTGACCTCGCCGAGCGCGGCCACAGCCGCCCTCGCGCGACCCGCCGAACATCCCCTGCGCACCGCCACGCCGACGGCTTTTGCCGTCCTGGCTGGCCTGTCCGCGGCCTATCTCATCCCACCCCTGGCGATCGTGGTCGTCTGGCCGATCCTGTTCGTGGTGCCCGGCTGGGGGCTCATCGCGCTGGCGCGGCCTCGTCTGGAGGCGCCGGCCAGGCTGGGGCTGGCCATCGTCCTGTCGGTGGCCATCAGCGCGCACCTCGTGTACTGGCTCTCACTGGCGCTGGGCTATCGGCGCGAGACGATCTTCCTGGCCGCCGCGCTGCTCGCTGCTCCCATTCCCATCGCTGCGGCTACGGGTGGCGGTGTCACCGGGTTGCGACGGCAGCTGATCGCGGGCGCGAACGCCATGGCGCGAAATCGCGGCGCCTTCGCGCTCGCCTTCATCGCCGCGGCCTTCGTGGGCGGCGTCCTGGCCAACGGTCTCTGGCACGTGACCCCGGCGGGAGTCGACAGTGGCGGATCGAACTGGAGCGACCTCGGCGTCCACCTGTCGATCGCCCAGAGCCTGAACGCCGGCAACTTCCCGCCGCAGGTCCCCTATTTCGCGGGCGTCCCGCTCATCTATCACTGGTTCGCGGACTTCCACGCGGCGATCGCGGCGCGCGCGGCGGGCATCTTCGCCATCCCGGCGTTCATCGCCTCGTCCGCGGTTCTGGCCGGGGCGCTCGCGCTCATCGTCCACGGCCTCGGACGGGCGCTGTTCCGGCGTGAGGACGCGCGGCGAGCCGCCCTGATCGCCGCGGGGCTCGTCATCTTCGCCGGAGGCTTCGGCTGGATTCGGTTGGTTGGCGACGTGACGGCCGGCCTGGGCAACCCCATCGCGCTGGTCGCGCACAACAGCTACGACAACGGGTGGTACGACCCGGTGGGCCGCGTGACCTGGCCCTACTTTCGGATCCCTTCGGTGATGGGAACGGGCCTTCTCGTCCATCGCGCGACGACCGCGGGGCTGCCCATGCTCGCCGGGGTGATGCTGCTGCTCGTCGCCGGCCTCCCGACGGCGCGTCGGCGTCGGGCCGGCTGGCGCGACCGGCCGATGCTCATCAGTCTGGCGGGACTACTGGGTGCCATGCTGGCGCCCTTCCACTTCTTCTTCTTCCCCGCGGGCCTGCTGCTGGCGTTCCTTTGGGCGGCCTGTGGCGGGCGCCTCCTCGATCGGGACACGCCGCGAAACGCCGCCCTCTTCCTGGCCCCGTACCTCGTCAGCCTGCCGTTCGCGGTCGCGCCGCTCACACAGGCGAGCGGCTCGGGCGCGCTGCGCCTGGTCCCGGGCTGGGAGTCCGCCCCGTTCGCCGACGGACCCGCGGCCGTCGCCTTCTTCTACGTGACCAACCTTGGCCTTCCGGTCGTGCTCGCCGCCGCAGCGCTCCTCGTGCCCCGCACGCCGGCGCGTTGGTTCCTCGGCGCCTGGGCGATCGCGCTGTTCGTGATTCCCAACGTGGTGCAGGTCAGCGTCATCGGCTTCGACATGAACAAGTACTTCCAGGCGATGGCCATCGCGTCGGCGTTGCTGGCTGGATGGCTGATGCGCCGATGGCCGCTCCCGGCCCTCGCGGTGGTGTTCACGCTGGCGGTGCCCTCACCCCTGCTGGTCAGTGCCTGGACGGCGTTCAACCGCGAGCAGGTGCTCTCCGCGGACCAGCTGGCGGCCGCCAACTGGATCGCCGCCACGACGCCTGGGAATGCCATCTTCGCCACGGACGGCTGGCTCAACTCGCCCACCGATCCAGCCGGTCGCCTGCGATTGACCTCCTTTGGGCCGTACGTCGCGAACCTCGGCTACAAGCCCGACCAGCGGGGGGCGACGCTCGAGACGATCTACTGCGGAGGCGATCCGAGACGGTCCGCTGCACTCATGGCGGAGCTGCACGCCGACTACCTGATCGACGGCGGGCGGCCGACACCCTGCGAGCAACCGGTCAACTTCGCACAGGCGCCAGGCTTCATCCGCGTGTATTCGAACCCATCGCTGACCATATACCGCTTGACCGCCATTACCGCCTCCCCAGGCACAGGCGCGTCCGCCGCCGCGTCAGCCGTCGCATCCGTATCATCCGGTCCATGACGACCGCGGCGCCGGACGACCGTTCCCCCGTCGCGGCGCGCGGCCAGCCCAGTAATCCGCCGCCGTCGACGACGGGCGCGGTGGTCGAGCTCGACCACGTCACGAAGCGTTACGGCCCGCCGGGCAGTTCGCCGGCCGTGAACGAGCTGAGCCTGACCATCCCGGCCGGCGAGGTCTGCGTCCTGGTGGGGCCCTCGGGGTGCGGCAAGACGACGACCATGAAGATGATCAACCGGCTCGTGGAACCAACCTCGGGCCGGCTGACGATCGACGGCCGTGACGTGATGCAGCTGTCGCCGGTCGACCTCCGCAGGCGGATCGGATACGTGATCCAGCAGGTGGGCCTCTTCCCGCACATGACCGTCGGTGAGAACACCGGGGTGGTGCCGCGACTGCTGCGCTGGCCGCAGGCTCGGATCCGCGAGCGCGTGGAGGAGCTCCTGGATCTGGTGGGTCTCGAGGCCGCGGCCTACCGGGACCGCTATCCGTCGGAGCTGTCCGGCGGCGAGCGCCAGCGCGTCGGCGTCGCGCGCGCGTTGGCAGCCGACCCGCCGGTGATGCTCATGGACGAGCCCTTCGGGGCGGTCGACCCCATCCGCCGCGACCGCCTGCAGAACGAGTTCCTGCGCCTCCAGTCACGGGTGCGCAAGACGATCGTATTCGTGACCCACGACGTGGACGAGGCGATCAAGATGGCCGACCGCATCGCGATCCTGCAGCGCGGCGGGATCCTGGCCCAGTACGACACCCCCGACGCGATCCTGTCGCATCCCGCCAATGAGTTCGTGGAGCGCTTCGTGGGGGCCGACCGCGGGCTCAAGCGCCTCTCGCTGGCTCGCGTGCGGGACCTCGAGCTGATCAGGCCGGTCCTGGTCACGGCAGGAACCGACCGGACCGATGCGCGCCGCGAGCTCCAGGCGTCGGCGGTCGACTTCGCGCTGCTCGCGGACGAGCATGGGCGGCCGCTTGGCTGGATCCGCGCGACCGACGTCGACGGTCAGGGCCCGATCGACCCGGAGCGGGCGACACCAGGTGCCAGCCTGATCGAGCCGGAGACAACGCTGCGTGACGCCCTGTCGGCGATGCTCGCCTCCTCAGTCCAGCTCGGGGCAGTGGTCGACGAGGACGAACGGGTGGTCGGGCTGATCAGTGTCGACCAGATCAGCGAGGTGCTGCAGAGCGGCAACCTTCCCGGGAAGACCGATGCCACCGGGTGAGCCACTGCTGCGGCCCGACTGGGTCGTCAACAACCTGGACGTCATTGGGGAGCGGCTGGGCGAGCACCTGGGCATGACCGCGACCGCGGTCGGGGTCGGCTTCGTGATCTCCTTCGCCCTGGCGCTGATGATCCGGCGCCACCGAGCGCTCACCACGGCGGTGATCGGCGCGGCCGGCATCCTGTACGCCGTCCCCAGCCTGGCGCTCTTCGCCTTCCTGATCCCCTTCACCGGCATCAGCTTCGTGACGGCGGAGATCGCCCTCGTCAGCTACACGTTGCTGATCCTGGTCCGCAACATCCTGCTGGGGCTCGAGAGCGTGCCCCCCGACGTCCTCGAGGCAGCGGATGGCATGGGGTACACCAGCCGGCAGCGCCTCTGGCGCGTCGAGCTGCCCATCGCCCTGCCGATCATCGTCGCCGGGCTGCGCATCGCCACGGTCACCACCATCGGTCTCGTCACGGTGACCTCGCTCATCGGTCAGGGCGGCCTCGGCTACCTGATTGTGGTCGCCGGCATCAACGCCTTCTTCCCCACCGCGATCTACGTGGGCGCGCTGCTGTCGGTGGCGCTGGCCGTGGCCGCCGACGCGCTGCTCCTTGCTGCGCAGCGCCGCCTGACGCCGTGGTCCAGCGCTCGGGGAGGGACGGCATGACGCTCATCGACGAGCTCGGCGCCTGGCTGGCTGACCCGACCCACTGGACGGGGCCGGATGGGATGGTCACGCGCCTGCTCGAGCATGTCGCGCTCTCGGGCGCCTGCCTTGGGTTGGCGATCGCCATCGCGTTGCCGATCGGCCTGTGGATCGGGCACACCGGCAGGGGAGCGGCGGGCGTCATCCGCGCGGCAAACATCGGCCAGGCGCTCCCAACGCTGGGCGTGATCGGGATCGTCCTGCCGCTCACCGCGAACATCGAGCCGTACGGCTTCGACCTCATTCCAAGCATCGTCGCGCTGGTGGCCCTCGCCATCCCGCCCATCGTCACGAACACCTATGCCGGGCTGCGGCAGGTCGACCCGGAGGCTGTCGAGGCGGGGCGCGGCATGGGCATGCGCGAGCTCCAGCTGCTGCGCCTGGTCGAGGTGCCGCTCGCCCTGCCCTCGGTCCTTGCAGGTCTGCGCATCTCCGCGGTTCAGGTGGTCGCCACCGCCACCCTGGCGGCGGTGTTGGGGGCGGGTGGATTGGGACGCCTGATCATCGATGGCATCGCCCAGCAGGACGACGCTCAGCTCTTCATGGGTGCCGTGCTGGTGGCGATCCTGGCGATCGCCACCGAGCTGGCCTTCGCAGGGCTCCAGCGCATCGCCATCTCACCCGGCCTTCGCGGCCGAGTCCAGGCTGCTCGCGGGTCGGCAGCCGACGTCTGACAAACGATCGGGCCGGCGACGAGACCACCCGTAACCGGCGCCATATACCTGACAGCGGGGCGTCACTGTCCGGCTGCTACACTCCGCCACCTATCGCCGCGCATCGCTGCGGCGCACCCCACACCACCGGAAGGAGGACCCAATGCGGAGGTTCCGCATGCTCGCCCTTGGGGCGTCGGTGCTCGCGCTGATCGTCAGCGCGTGCTCGACGGGAGGGGGCAGCAGTCCCAGCGCCTCGGCCAGCAAGCCGAAGGTCACCGTAGGCTCGGCCGACTTCTACGAGTCCGCCCTCGTGGGCGAGATCTACGCGCAGGCCCTGGAGGCCAAGGGCTTCACCGTCGACCGAAAGCTCAACCTCGGCAAGCGGGCCTTGACGAACGCGGCGCTCAAGAGCGGGCAGCTCAACCTGATGCCCGAATACATCGGCTCCGAGGCGCGCGAGCTGAAGGCGAACGCTACCGGCGATCCGCAGGCCACCTTCGACGCGCTCAAGGCGGCGCTCGATCCCCTCGGCCTGACCGCGCTGCACTACGCGCCTGGCGCCGACCAGAATGGCTTTGCGGTGCGGAAGGAGACGGCGGACAAGTTCTCGCTCAAGACGCTGACTGATGCCGGCAAGGTGGCGACCCAGCTGAAGTGGGGCCTGCCGCCTGAGTGCAAGACCAACCCGTCCTGCGGAAACGCGCTCAAGAGCGCCTACGGCGTCGACATCAACGCGAGCGGGTTCCAGTGGGTGAAGCTCGCGCCGTGCAGCGCCGTGATGGCGGGGGCCCTGAGCACCGCGAAGATCGACGTCGCCGAGCTGTGCACCACGCAGCCCGACATCGCGCGCTTCAACTTCGTATTGCTGCAGGACGACAAGCAGTCGCAGAGCGCGGACAACATGGTCCCGGTGCTCCGCAAGGACCTGGCGGCCGCAGGTGGATCGGCCCTGACCGATACGCTGAACGCCGTGTCCGCCAAGCTGACGACCGAGGCGCTCACCCAGATGGGCGTGAAGGTAGACGTCAACAAGGAGCGCCTCGCCGACGTGGCCAAGCAGTTCCTGAAGGACAACAGCCTGATCTAGGTCTAGGTCCGGCAGCTTCGTGGACCGATGGGGTGGGCACCCGGCTCGGGCGCCCACCCCTATCCTTTGTGTTGGATGTCCGACTATCTCGATCTCGCCGATTGGCGACGTCGCGTCGCCGCCCTGTACGACGCCCTTCGCTCCGACGCGCGCCCCGATCCTGAGCGCCTCGAGGCCTTTCGCGCCGCGAGGAACCAGCTCTTCGTCGAGCACCCATCCTCACCGGTCCCCGCCGACGAGCGTGGATCCTTCGCCGGCGTCCCGTACTGGCCACACGATCCTGCGCTGCGCTTCACCGCACGACTCGAGCCGGATCCCGACGCACCGCCTCTCGACCTTCCGCGTTCCGGTGAAGGAGCCTCGTTCCCGTACAGCCGCATCGGGTGGGTCGCCTTCGCGGTGGACGGAACCGGCTGCCGGCTGGCGGTCTTCTGGCTGAATGACTACGCCGGAGGGATCTTCATCCCGTTCCGGGATGCAACCAGCGGCGGCGAATCGTACGGGGCCGGACGCTATCTATGGGACTCGGCCAAGGGCGCCGACCTTGGCTCATCCGGCGACGAGCTGGTTCTCGACTTCAACTACGCCTACCACCCATCGTGCGTCTACGACCCGCGCTGGAGCTGTCCACTCGCCCCTCCGGAGAATCGGCTCACCGTCCCGATCCGCGCGGGCGAGCGACTGGCGGAGGGCCACACGTGAACGCGCCTGCCACCGTCGATCCCCGCCCACAGCGGAACTGCTACAAGTGCGGCCGCGAAATCGGTCCGGACGAATCGATCTGCGACGTCTGCAACCGGGCCGGTATGGCGACACCCTCGGCCACGCAGTACCACGGCACGATCGTGGTCGCCATCGTCGCGGGCGTCGCGTTGCTGGCGATCGCTGCGAGCCTGGCGATGCGCGGCATCGGTCCATTCCGGGCGGATGCAGCCGGTTTCCACGTCGACGACCAGGGCGCCGTCGTCGCAACCGCTCGCGTCACCAACGAGGGCACCAAGGCGGGCAGAGCAAAGTGCCAGTTCACCGCACGCGACGCCGCCGGAGAAACGCTGGGGGTCGCGGCCACCACCTCCCTGCAGACCGCAGGAGGGGCCTCGAGCCCGGTCTCCGCAGTGATCGCCGGCGTCGCGGGCCATCCCGCCAGCGTCACGGTCACGTGCCAATGAGGCGCGTCAGGGATAGACGGTCACCGTGATCACGCCGCGCGACAGGGGTTCGTCGGTGACCAGGCTCCACGCCTCGGGCGTGAGGTCCGCGACGCGCTGGTCCGCGGTTCCCCAGTAGCAGTCGCAGTAGTCGACCATCGGTAGCGTCGCGCAACGGGTGGCGCACACCGTGACCATGCCGTTCACGCGTCCGGTGTAGCGCCCGCCAAGCGCCCCCGGCAGGGCGACTGCAGCTTGTCCGTAGAAGCCTCGCGTTCCCGAGTAGCTCGTCCCCTTGCCGCGCACCTGCGGCCGAGGCGCCGGGGCCGCGGGCCTCGAGCGCACGCTGGTCGTGGTGCGCGGCGGGGCCGCCGTCGGCCTGGGCGTGGGGGTTGGGCTGAGCGTGGGAAGCGCGGAGAGCATCGTGCTCTTGCCTGGCTCCGCGTCTCGCGGCGTCGTGGCGCCGGCCAGGATTCGTACGGGGGAGGTGGGCACACTGGTTGCGGTGCGTGCCGCGACGACGACGGATGCGCCGACGAGCGCAGCGGCAGCGAAGAGCAGGGCGACAAGCACCCCTCTCGGGTGTCGCAATGGGTTCTCCGAATGCGGATTCCAGCGGCTCTGCGCACGGCCCCGGCGGACACTTGCCGGCGGCGCGGCCTCGGGCGTGACCGGATGCGGTCACGAGCAGCTGACCCAGTGGGGTCAGGACGTCTTACGCCGAAAGTACCGTGCCATGGGCCGGACCATCGGTCAAACGTTGACTCCACACACCACGCCCATTTCGGGCTCGCGCTGGCCAACGCCGGATGTCAAAGGTAGAGTTTGCGGATGGCCAACGAACGACGCGGAGACCGCCGCCAGGGGCGTCCCGGTGGCGGAGGTGGCGGAGGTGGCTACGGCGACTTCCGTCCCCATCGAGGTCGCCCACCGCGCAGTGGCCCGCCCCGCGGAAGCTTTGGGGACGAGGCACCGCGGGACTTCGCGCCGCGCCAGGGGCGACCGCCATATCCCCCGCGGACAGGGGGCGGCTATGCGCCGCGGGCCGCTGCCGACGAGGGCGGCATGGCCATTCGGGTCGATCCCCGCCGCCTCTCGCTCCTGAAGGAGCTGGCGGCGGCCGAAGGCCTCAGGCCGGGACAGCTCGTCCAACGCTGGGTCGAGGAGCGGCTGGATGCGGAGCGCTCCGGCCGACCGATGGCTGGTGCCAGCCCAGCAGGGCCTCGGGTCGCCGAGCTGGAATCGACACTCGCCGCGATCTCGGCCCGCATCGACGAGGTCACCCGACGTCTCCAGGCGGTCGAGGCAAGCGGTGGCGGCGAGGCGGGCTCCCGGGCGGCCAGCGAGAGTGCCGAGAACGCACGGACGCGAGAGCCCTCGACACGACGGCGCGGGCGCCCACCAAGGGCTTCACGAGGCCAGGCCGCCGCGGCCCGATCCGCGCGAGCCGCCGCCTCGCGAAATGGCCACGTGGGGCTTCACGATGAGATCATCGCCGTCATTCGCGAGCGCGGACCCTCTACGGCCGCCGAGCTGGCCACCGCGATCCGCGAGCGTGGCCGCTACCAGCCGCCCCGTTCCGCGAAGCCGCTCGATGCGGCGACGGTCAACAGCCGGGTCTCGAACCCGGTCTACCGCGCTCGGTTCCGGCGCGCCGAGGGCAGAATCGGCCTAGCCGAGTAGCTCGCCAGTCCTCAGCCTGGAGCCGACGCCGAGACGCCGGCATCGGACTGGCCCGGTCAGTCCTCGAGGACGAAGGTGACGAGGATGTTGGCCTGGAACTCCAGGGCGCCATCCCGGCCGACGTTCACGCGCTCCTCCTTCACCCAGGCGCCGCGGACCCCGCGCAGCGTCTTCGTGGCTCGCTCCATCCCCTGGCGAATGGCATCCTCGAAGGACTGGCTGGAGGTGCAGGAGAGCTCGGTGACGCGGGCGACGGACATGGTGACCTCCCGACTCGTGCGATCTGCGGCCCGGCCAGTATGGGCCGATGACGCGGCAGGCAACAGAGGTCAGGCGGCCGCCTTCACGTGGCTTCCCGTCCAAGCCAGTAGGGCCTCGGCATCCCAGGTATTGACCACAGACCCGACCTCGACGCCGCACAGGAATGCGCGCTCGCAGCCGTTCGGGAGCCAGGCCAGCTGCCCCGGGGCGTGGGCGTCGGAATCGATCGCGACACGGCAATCCGCCTCCACCGCCAGGCGCAGCAGCCGTTTCGGCGGATCGAGGCGTTCGGGCCGGCTGTTGATCTCCACCGCCTTGTCGAAGCGGGCGGCCGCCGCGAACACGATCTCCGGATCGAAGTCGGACGGCGGACGGCGGCGCTTCCCGGTGGTCATGCGCCCGGTCAGATGCCCAAGGATGTCCAGGTGCGGGTTGGCCAGCGCCGAGACCAGGCGGCGGGTCATGAGCCTGCCCTCCATGCGAAGCTCGGAGTGCACGCTGGCGACGACAACGTCCAGACGCGCGAGGAGCTCATCCTCCTGGTCGAGCGAGCCGTCCGCCAGGATGTCGACCTCGATCCCGGTCAGGATCCGAAAGGGGGCCAGCTCGACGTTCAGGGTGGCGACCTCCTCCAGCTGCTGGCGCAGCCGGTCGGGCGAGAGGCCGTTGGCCACCGTCAACCGTGGCGAGTGGTCGGTGAGCGCTATCCAGGCGTGCCCCATGCTGCGCGCCGTCTCGGCCATCTCGCGAATCGGGGCACCGCCGTCTGACCAGTCGGAATGGACGTGGCAGTCGCCGCGCAGGGCGGCCAGCAGGTCTGCCGCCCCCTCCGCCACCGCGCGGCCTCCGGTCGCCTCCAGCCGGCGCAGGTAGACCGGCTCCTCACCTCGAATGGATTCGGCGACCGTGCGCTCGAGCACCTCGCCGATGCCCGCGAGGTCTTGGAGTGACCCTCGTCGCACGCGGTCCTCGAGCTCCCCCGGGGGCAGAGCGGCAAGGGTCTGGGCCGCCCGCCGGAACGCCGTCACCCGATAGCGCGGCTCGCTCGCCGCCTCCAGCAGGAACGCGATCCGCTTGAGGTCTCCGACGGGGTCGCGGCTCGGCAACGTCGACGCTCAGGCGACGGTCAGGATGCGTCGCGGGTTCTCGATGGTCATGGCCGCGATCTCACCCTCGCCGACCGCCGCGGTCCGCAGGTGGGGCAGGAAGTGCTGGGCCACGTAACCGAAGCCTGCGCCGCCGTAGGCCTTCAGCTGCGCGTTGCTGGAGATGTCGTGGCTGAGCAGGATCTGGCTGGCGTAGCCCCGTTCGAGGAGCTCCACGACCAGCTCCACGAGCTCGACCTCGCGAGCCGTCGCGTAGTCACCTTGCCGGCCGAGAAGGTCGAACTCGATGCTCGCCTGCCGGTCGAGCACGGCCAGGGCGTAATCAATGTCGAGGATCGAGTCCGCGTGCCCGACCACCACCCGACCCAGGTCCAGACCTTCCTCCTCCAGGATGCGGAGCTGGTCGAGCCCGACCTGGCTCTGTATGGCGTGCGTGCTGACCGCGAGTCCGGTTCGGGTCGCGGCACGCGCCACCGCGCGGAAGACGCGCTCCTCGCGCGGGCTTACCCAGGCCTGGTCGGTGCCGATCTCGCCGATGATGCCTGGATGGATGCCCGTCCCGTCCACGCCGTGCTCGAACTCGGCGACGATCTCAGCGGCCAGGTCGTCGACGGTGCGGCGGTCGATGCCGGCCTCGGGCGGGTAGAAGCTCTCTCGGTACCACCCGGCGCCCATCACGATGAAGAGCCCGCTGCGCGTCGCGAGGTTGCGCAACCAGATCGGGTCGCGCGCCAGTCCGCCGCAGGTCAGGTCGACCACGCAGCTCCCGCCGCGGCGGCGGAAGTCGTGGAGCTCGTCGGTCATCAGTTCGGCGTCCGAGCTGAAGTCCATCAATTCCTGGCGGGTCCGGACCAGCTCCGGACGGCAGGAGGTGTGCTCGTGGGGCAGCGTGAAGCCGATCCGCTCCGGGGGGACCGGCCCGGTCACGGTGACGACGCGGGGGGCCATGATGGTGGACCTCGATGTATCGGGCTCCGGTCGAGTGCAGTCGAGTCGCCGGCGGCCCTGGGCTGGTGAGTGGCACATCTTGCCACGTCCATCAAACTGGGCTGACAGCCGCAGGCGGCAGGCGCTAGCCTTCCGGGGCCGGCGCTTCGGCGCCGCATCGGTCACGTGCGAGAGAGGTGGCCCATGGTTTCGGCGCAATCCGCCCAGCGCAGCGTGTGGACGGTCGCCCAGCAGAAGCTCGACGCAGCCGCGCAGCGCCTTCGGCTCGACGAAGGCATGCATCGGGTGCTGCGCGTACCAAAACGTGAGCTGGAGGTGCACTTTCCGGTGCGGTTCGACGACGGGCACGTCGAGGTGTTCGCCGGTTACCGCGTCCACCACAACCTCAACCGCGGTCCCGCCACGGGTGGAGTGCGCTTCACCAACGATCTGACGCTGGACCTGGTGCGCGCCAACGCGATGTGGAACACCTGGAAGGCGGCGCTGGTCAAGATCCCGTACGGCGGCGCGTTCGGTGGCGTGGTAGTCAATCCGCGGCGGCTCTCGCCGCATGAGCGCGAGGGCCTGACCCGCCGCTACGCGACCGAGATCAAGCCGATGATCGGTCCCGACAAGGACATCCCCAGTCCCGATGTGAACACTGGGTCACAGACGATGGCCTGGATGATGGACACATTCTCGATGCACCTCGGCTACACGGTCGCGGCAGTGGTCGTGGGCAAGCCGCTCGAGGTAGGCGGGACGTCCGGCCGGCGCGAGGCGACGAGCCGCGGCGCGTTTCGGGCGACGGTGGCCGCGGCTCGAGAGCGCGGGATCGACCTGAGCGGCGCCAGGGTGGCGATCCAGGGCTTCGGACGCGTCGGGTCCAGCCTGGCGGAGACGCTCCAGGAAGCGGGAGCCCTGGTCGTGGCCATCGCGGACGACCAGCATGCGGTGCGCAACGAGCGCGGGATCGACGTTACCCGGGCCGTCGCCTGGATGCGCGAGCACGATGGCATTGCCGACCTGCTCGATACCGAGCCCATCGAGCGGGAGGCGATCTTCGAGACGGACTGTGCTGTGCTCGTCTCGGCGGGCCTCCAGGACCAGATCACCGGGCCGATCGCCGAGCGGATTCGAGCCGCGATCGTGGTCGAGGCGGCGAATGGCCCAACCACGCCCGAGGGCGAGCAAGTGCTCATCGATCGGGGCGTGCCCGTGCTGCCTGACATCCTGTGCACCGCGGGCGGCATGGTGCTCAGCTATTTCGAGTGGGTCCAGGACATGCAGTCCTTCTTCTGGACCGATGCGGAGATCCACGACAACCTGGATCGGATCATGGATGACGCGACTGAGGGAGTGGTCTCCATGGCCGAGGAGCAGCGCGTGGACCTGCGCAGCGCCGCGACCATGCTCGCGGTCAAGCGCGTCGCCGACGCGACGACCCTGCGCGGCCTGTATCCATAGCGATTCCTCCAGCGAATTGCGATCGTCGCAGGCCTCGGATGGCTCGCCGCCATCGCTGTCGGGACCCTGGCCAACAAGTCCGCGGCGACCGCCGAGGCGACCTGACCGCTGGCTGTCGGTTGCCACCCCGCCGGTTGAGCGGCGAAGATTCAAGCGTGACTGACGATGATTCCTGGCGTGATCACCGGCGCCAATGGGAGGAAGAGCGCCTGCGACCCGCGCTGGAGAAGTCGCCCGAGCGGCGGCAGCGGTTCATCACCCAATCGGGCGTCGAGATCAACCGCATCTACACGCCGGAAGATCTGTACGACCCGGCCAACGACCCCGACCGGGATCGGCCTCGGTACCGTTTCCGAAAGCAAGCCGAGCAGGACGCTGCGCACGGCTGGGATGAGCTCGACGACCTTGGCCTTCCGGGCGAGCCGCCCTATACGCGGGGCATCCACCCCACCGGGTATCGGGGCCGCCTGTGGACGATGCGCATGTTCGCTGGCTTCGGGACGGCCGAAGACACCAACGAGCGCTTCAAGAAGCTGATCGCCGCCGGCGGCACCGGGCTCTCGATCGCGTACGACATGCCCACGCTCTACGGCTACGACCACGACGATCCTCACGCCGCAGGCGAGTTCGGGACGTGCGGGGTGGCGGTGAGCAGCCTGGCAGACATGGAGATCCTGCTCAACGGGCTCCCGGTCGACGAGATCAGCACCAGCATGACCATCAACTCCCCGGCGGCCATGATCTGGGCGATGTACGTGGTCGCCGCCGAGAAGGCAGGCGTTCCGCGGAGCGAGCTCGCAGGCACGCTGCAGAACGACATCCTCAAGGAGTTCATCGCGCAGAAGGAGTACATCTTTCCGCCCTCCCCGAGCCTGAAGCTGGTGACCGATACGATCGAGTTCGGCACGCGCGAAATGCCGCGCTGGAACACGATCAGCATCAGCGGCTATCACATTCGCGAAGCTGGATCGACCGCGATCCAGGAGCTGGCGTTCACGATCGCCGACGGGATCGCGTACAGCGAGGACGCCATGTCGCGCGGGTTGCGCTTCGACGATTTCGCTCCGCGGCTCAGCTTCTTCTTCAACAGCCACAACGACTTCTTCGAGGAGATCGCCAAGTTCCGAGCGGCCCGGCGCATCTGGTACAAGCTCGCCCGCGAGCGGTTCGGCGCGGAGAACGAGCGATCGACCTGGATGCGGTTCCACACCCAGACAGCGGGCGTCTCGCTGACCGCCCAGCAGCCGCTCAACAACCTCACCCGCGTGGCGATCCAGGCGCTGGCGGGCGTCCTGGGAGGGACGCAGAGCCTGCATACCGATGCATACGACGAGGCGTGGGCGGTACCGTCGGAAGAGGCCGCCCTCCTCGCTCTGCGCCAGCAGCAGGTGATCGCAGAGGAGTCAGGGGCCGCCAACACGGTCGACCCGCTTGCCGGCTCGTACTTCGTGGAGACGCTCACCAACCAGACCGAGCAGGCCGCCTGGCGGTACCTGGGCTCGATCGATGAGATGGGCGGCATGATCGCGGCGGTCGAGGCCGGGTTCCCCCAGGCGGAGATCGCCGATGCCGCCTACGAGCAGGCGCGGGAGATCGAGGCGCACGAACGCGAGATCGTGGGCGTCACCCGCTACGCCGATCCGAACGAGGAGGTGCGCATCCCGCTCCTCGAGATCACCCCTGAGCAGGAGCGGCGGCATCTGGCCAGGCTGGTGCGCGTGCGCGCGGAGCGCGACACGGATCTCCACGCCGCCGCGATGCGCCGCCTGGAGGCCGAGGCGCGCGCCGGCGATGTCAACCTGATGCCGGCCATCATCGAGGCCGTCGGCGCCTACGCAACGCTGGGTGAGATGTGTGGCATCCTCCGCCGCGTCTACGGCGAGTACCGGGAGCCGCTCGCCGTCTGAGACCGGCCGGAGGTGGGGGGCGGCCGGCGAAAGCGAGGCGAGGAGAAACTGGCGGACGCCGGACCGAGCCGATCCCCATCCGGCAGGCCGTTCGCGCGCCGTCGCTGGCCCGCGATGGCGGTCTCCATGAGATCGCGGCGGACCCTTCTCGCCGGTGCCAGCGCCGCGGCCGCCGGCGGCCTCCTAGCTCTCTCACTGCTGCTGGGCCTCAACGGCGACCTTCAGTACGTCATCGGCGTCCAGGACGTGCGCGGTGGCGGCATCGGCGGCGCTTTGAGGACTTTCGCTCATCGCCCGGTGCTCTATCGCGTGTTCGTCGGGACAATCGACAACGCGCTGCAGCTCATCGGCCTTCGCCCATCCGCGCTGGTTGCCTACGAGGCCGTCTTTCGCGTGGCGGCCGTGGTCGTGGCGGTCCTTGCAGCATGGCTGCTCGCTCGCGGCCTTCGCGGACGTGTCGGTCGCGTCCCTGCGGCCTGGACCTCCATCGCCGTCGCCCTCGCCCTCGTGTTCGCGCCGAACTGGGATTTCCTGCAGCCCGAATGGCTTGCCACGCTGTTTGGGGTGATAGCAATCGGCATTGCACTCTTGCCTCGTCGCGCGACGGTCGCGGGTGGGCTGTCCGGTGGCCTTCTCGTCGCGGCTTTCGCGGCCAAGATCTCGACCGCCCCGATCGCCCTGCTCGCGCTGCTGGCAATCGCCGTTCTCGATCGGCGGCGGGCCGTGGCGGCCGGACTGGGCGGCGTGGCCTGGTTCCTGTTCGCCCTCGTCCTGCTGGCGGCCTTCCCGCTCGAGCGACGCTGGCTGGCCAACATGATCGCGCTGAATCCGTACTCGCCCCTCCGATCGGGGATCAGCATCGACCAGCTCTCCAACGCGCTACGCTCGCTCGCTTCGAAGGCGGCCCTCTCACCGGCGGTCCTGCTGCTGCCGGCGGCGACCGTCGTGGCATCGCGGTTCACACCCGGTGGACGGGCACGTGGGGGATGGGCCGGGGCTGTCACGATCGCCGCGCTGTTGGCCGCTGCACCCATGATCGTCCAGGGAGAGCCCTACTACCCGTATCACCTTGCGGCCCTGCCGGTCCTGGCGGCCGGCCTGTGCGGGTATACCGCCGGACGATGGGCCGAGCGTGGCGCCCTGCCGGTGGCCGTGCCGATCACGCTTGCGGCCACTGCTGCCGCCGGGGCATGGCTGATGACCAACTCCAACCATTGGCGCCTCGCCAACCTCGACCTGCTCGTCGAGGTCCTGCTCGGCGTTGCCGCGCTCCTGGCCGTCCTGGCCGCCTTGTTCCTGACCGTGCGGACTGGGCCGGCGTCCAATGGATCACCCGCGGCGAATGCGCCGGGAGTGCCGACCGACCGACGACGGTTGGCTGGCGTCATGGTGGCTGCCGGCGTCGCCATCCTGCCAGTCCTGCTGCCCGCGACGGCATGGTCGCTCGATCCGCGCGTGACACAGAGGACCAATGCGTCATGGGAGGCCGAGTCCCTGGCAAGCCATGACGCATGGGGTGCCATGAGCGAGGAGATCGGACGAAACACGCCAGTCCTCTACCTGGCCTATGGGACGGTGCCCTACCACATGGGCAATCCCACGCCCTGCCGCTATCCGTCGCCACTCTGGCTGCGGCACACGGACCTGGTCTACGTGCGCGCGTTCTTCAGCTACACCGATAACGAGGCGTGCCTCCGCTCACCGACGCCGCGGTACCTCGTCCTCGCTCCCGCATGGCTCCCGCTGCAGTCGTTACTGCCCCGAGACTTCGCGTTGGTCCGGCGTCTGTACGACTGCGGCCGCACCGCGCTCGTGGAGGCTGGCATCCTGGCCTGCGCCAGGCGGAGCTGAGGCGCTGTTCCGAGACCCGGCCTCGACCGGAGGCTCGGCGCGGCACCGTGGCAGCGGGTCGCCACGGTCGTTCGCAGGGCACGCGCCCGCGCCGAACCTCCAGCCGGCAGCGAGCCTCGCATATGCGCACTTATTGCCTGCTTATCGGCGCCTACCATGCCCGCGTGGAGAGTCCCCGGATTCGCCCGGCCACCGCGGGCGATGCAGACGAGATCGCGCGGCTGCGCTGGGAGTCCTCCCTGGAGGAACGCCAGCCCACCGAGCCGTACGAAGCCTTCATCCGGCGAATGGCCTCGGAGCTGCGGCGATACCTGGCAAGCGGCCGGTGGTCGATCTGGGTCGCGGACGATCCGGACGCGGCACGGCGCCTGATCGCCACCGCGTTCCTGCAGCGGATCGACAAGGTGCCGCGGCCATATCCCCGCCCGCCGGCGTGGGGCTACATCACCAACGTTTACGTCGATGCGGCATGGCGTGACCGCGGAATCGGGAGGGCGGTGATGGATGTCGCGATCGCCGCTGCCCGAAGTGAGGGCCTCGACACGTTGCTCCTGTGGCCGAGCGAGCGAGCCATCCCGTTCTACGAGCGGGCCGGGTTCGCTCCGGCCACGGGCGCGATGGAGATGCCCCTCGACGAGTCATGAAGCTGCACCTGGTCGACGCGACCTTCGAGCTCTTCCGCGCCTTCTACTCGCCGGGCAGGCAGATGGAGTTCGCTCCCGACGGGCGGCCGGTCAACGCTGTGCATGGGCTCATCGATTCGATGCTCTCCCTCCTGCGCGAGCCCGACGTCACCCACGTCGCCGCCGCTACCGACCACGTGATCGAGTCGTGGCGCAACGACGTCTTTCCCGGCTATAAGTCGAGCGTTGGCCTCCCGACGGACCTGCTCGAGCAGTTCGACGACGCCGAGCGCGCGTTGCGTGCGCTTGGCATCGTGACCTGGGCGATGGTCGAGGACGAGGCCGACGACGCGATCGCCACCGCGGTCGCGCGCTTCTCCGGCGACCCGAGGGTCGAGCAGATCGTGATCTGCTCGGTCGACAAGGACCTCGCGCAGTGCGTCGACGACGGCCGTATCGTGCTCCGCGATCGGATCCGTCGCGTGACCTACGACGAGGCGGGCGTGGTCGCCAAGTTCGGCGTCGCTCCCGCCTCGATCCCGGACTACCTCGCCCTGGTTGGCGACAGCTCGGACGGGTACCCCGGGCTCTCCGGATGGGGAGCCCGGAGCTCGGCTGCCATCCTCGCGCGGTTCGGAGATCTGGACGCGATCCCCGAGTCGCCGCTCGACTGGGACGTTCCCCTGCGCGGCGCCTCCCAGCTCGCGGCCGTGCTGCGGGACCACAAGGCCGAGGCGATGCTCTATCGGCGACTCGCACGCCTGAACACCGATGCCGCGATCAGCGGCACGCTCGACGGCCTTGCCTGGGGCGGGGTGCCGCGCTCGGAATTCCTCGCGGTCTGCACCGAGCTGGGCTTCGACCGGCTGCGCGAACGGGTGCACCGCTGGGCGGACCAACCATCGGTCTAGGACCATAGGTGGGTTGGGGTGCGGTCCTGTGCGGACTACCGTCGCGACCGATGCCTCGCCGCACCCTTGCCGCGACCTGCCTGGCGGTCTCCGGTCTTCTGGTCGGCCTGCTACCGGGGCTCGTTGGCCCGGTAGCCGGTTCGTCCTGCAGCGCCTGGACCTCGGAGACGCTCCCTCCGCCGACCATCCGCGTCTTCCGGCACGCCAGCGGAACGGTCGACATCGTCAGCTTCAAGCCGTACACCAAGAACGTGCTCTCTCGCGAATGGATCGGCTCGTGGACGACCGAATCGCTTCGATCCGGCGCTCTTCTCGTCCGCAACTACGCGTGGTACCAGGTCCTGCACTGGCGGGGCGGCGTGGATTCCAGCGGCGCCTGTTTCGACATCCGCGACGACACCTGGGACCAGGTCTACGACCCGAGCCTCCCCACCTGGAGCACGACGGCGGCCGCCGTCGACGCCACGTGGAGTGCGCTCGTCCACCGCGACGGCCACATCTTCCCGACCTATTACAACGCGGGCGGGGTCAACGAGGCCTGCGGCGCCAACGCGAACGGTTGGAAGGCGTACCAGTGGGGAACCCAGGCGTGCGGCCGGGCCGGGCTGACCGCCTCGCAGATCGTGCTCATCTACTACTACCCGGGCGTCACGGTCACCGGCTTGGGTACCCCGAGCCCCTCGCCCACCCCGACGCCAAGTCCGACTCCGACGCCCACACCCCGCCCGGCAGCCACGCCAACACCGCGCGCCACGGCTACCCCAACCGCCAAGCCGAGCACGTCAGGATCAGCCACTCCGTCGGCAAGGCCATCGGCGACTCCGACTCCCCACCCGGCACCGCCCACGCCAACCCCGACGCCAGCACCAACGGCTCGGCCCAGCGCTTCACCCACGCCGTCGCCGACCGGGTCGGCACTCCCCACGCCGCCCCTTGACCAACAGCTGCCCGGCGGCGGCCAGGCGACCGTGGTGAGCGCCAGCGCACCGCCGCCACCTCCGCCGCAGCACCCCACGCCGTTGGTCGCGGCGCCGAACGCCGAACCCCCGCGCGGGCCGGTCGAGGCAAGTGGCCGCATCGCGACCGGCGCGGATCTCGACGCGCTCTCCGCCGCGCTCATATCGCCGACACTTGACCCGCGGCTGCTGATGTTCCGCGAGCGATTCCCCGAGGTCGTCAAGGCCTTCCTCGACGCCGTGGCGCGCGATCTGGCCGGCCGAGCCATCGCGCAGCTGCCGCGACCCTAGGCGCCTTCCTCGCGGTCGAGTTCCTGGCGTTCGAGCAGCCGATGGCCGATCAGCTCGGCCGCCGCCAGATCCTGGATGGCAAGCCCCACACTCTTGAAGATCGTGATGGACTGCGGATCGCGGGTCTCAACCCACGCCGGGTCCACGCTCCCGAGCTCCACGTAGCCACCCTCCCCGAGATCGCCGCTGCGTAGCGCGGCGACGAGGTCGCCGGCCTCCGCGAGTGAGGCTTCCCGAGCATCGACCGCCACCAGGCTGGCGCGGGCGAAGAGAGCGGGAGGGATCTCGACCATGCCAAGGTGGAAGGCACCGATGCCGTTGACGTGCGCCCCGGTCTCGACCTGTCCGGCGTCGAAGAGCGGCTCGCTGGACGTGGTGGCGCAACACACGATCTCGGCCCCGCGCAGCGCCTCGGCCGGGGAGCCTGCCGCGGCGACCCGCACTCCCGAGCCCAGCTCGTCGCCCATGCGCTCGGCGAAGGCCGCCCGACGCGCCTCATTCCTGGCGTAGACGCGCAGCTCGCGGATGGGCCGCGCGGCCATCACGGCGCGCACCTGCCAGGGGGCCTGCGCCCCACAGCCGAAGAGGGCGAGGACCGAAGCGTCCCGACGCGCCAGGAGGCGAGTCGCCACTCCAGAAGCGGCGCCGGTGCGCATGGCGGTGACGGTGGTTCCATCCAGTATGGCGAGCGGCTCACCGCTGCCCGCGTCGAACCAGACCACCACCGCCTGGACTGTTGGGAGGCCACGGTCCGCATTGCCCGGCATGACTGTGACCAGCTTGACTGCGGCTCCCCGGCCACCAGCCCGCAGTCCTGGCATGAGCAGCAGGTCCCCGTTTCCCATCTCGAGGCGGGTGCGCACCGGAGAACGGTCCCGGCCGGTGGCCACGTCGCGGAACGCGGCGTCGATCGCATCGAGCAGGTCGCCCATGGGCACAGCGTCGCGAATTGCCTGTCCGTCGAAGGTGGGCACGACCGGATGGCTCACTGCTCGGAGTCTAGCCGGAGCATCGGGTAGGATCGCCGCCATGCCCTGGTTCCCCGTCCTCCTCGTGACGCACGTCGGGCTGGCAGTCTCCCTGCTCCTCCCAAGCCTCCTGCTCCCCTTCCTGCTGCGGAGCGACGAGGCGAATGGCGCGCGACAGCCCGGCCCGCTGGCGAGATTCCTGCTGAGCCTGCAGGGCTCCGGCAGCCTCGTGATCGGCATCGGTCTCGCGATCACGGGCGCCGGACTGCTGGCCGTGCTTGGGCCGGACCTCTTGCGCAAGCCGTGGCTGCTCGCGGCGCTCAGCATCTATGCGGCGAACCTGTTGGTGGCGGGCCTCGTCTCGCGCCCGAACCTGCGCCGCCTGTTAGGCGTGCGGGGACGAGCCCTGCCCGCGGACGGCGAAGCATGGCGGCGGGGCGCTCGCCGGCAGCGCCTCCTGGCCTACGCCATGGCGCTGGCCACGGGCGTCATCGGCTTCCTGATGAGCACCAAGCCCGAATTCTGAGGCGCGGCGATCAGGGCTGGCGCAGGCAGCAGGCCATCGCCTCCGGATCAGAACTGGGGGATTGGCAGTGGCCGGCCGGTGACGAGGTAGATGGCCGCCACGATGAGCAGCAGGGCGAGGACGAACACGATCATCCAGCGCAGGACTTCCCACATGGCTCGGCTCCCAAGTACGGCGTAGGTAGGCAGCTCACCTGGGTACGTTGGGCTCCCCTGGCGCCCGGATTCTACGGCACGCCCAACGCTGATCACTCCCGCGCGGGCGTCTGCGCGGGGGGCCACCTAGAATCGGAACCGTGACGCTTCGCCTCTTCGACTCGCGCACCGAAATGAAGGTGCCGTTCGAGCCGATCGGGGGCGGCCCGGTGGGCCTCTACGTCTGCGGCGTGACGCCCTATGACACCGGCCACCTGGGCCATGCCTTCACCAACCTCAGCTTCGACGTCCTGCATCGGTACCTGGAATACCTCGGCTACCAGGTGACCTACGTCCAGAACCTGACCGATGTGGACGACGACATCCTGCGAAAGGCCCGAGAGCTTGGAGAGGACTACCTGGAGCTCGGCAACCGCCACCTGACCACGTTCCTGGCCGAGATGGCCGCCCTCAACTGGCTGCCCCCCGACCATCTCACCCGGGCGACCAAGCACATCCCGGAGATGCATGAGCTCATCCGCCAGCTGGTGGCCAGCGGGAACGCGTACGTCGCGGATGGCCACGTCTACTACTCGATCGCCTCCCGGCCGCAGTTCGGGGAGCTGTCGCACCTTCCGCGCGAGGGGATGCTGCCGATTGCCAACGAGCGCGGCAACGTGCCCGACATGCCCGGCAAGCGCGATCCCCTCGACTTCGTGCTCTGGCAGCCGTCAGCGCCGGATGAGCCCGCGTGGGAGTCGCCCTGGGGTACTGGGCGGCCGGGCTGGCATGTCGAGTGTTCGGCGATGAGCATGGCCTACCTGGGACCCCAGTTCGAGATCCACGGGGGCGGGCAGGACCTGATCTTTCCGCACCACGAAGCGGAGATCGCGCAGTCGGAGGGGGCCACGGGGCGACGACCGTTTGTCGCCTACTGGCTGCACGCGGGGATGGTCAGCTACCGCGGCGAGAAGATGAGCAAGTCACTGGGCAACCTGGTGCTGGTACGCGAGCTGCTGGGGACCTACTCCGGCGACGCGATCCGCCATTACCTGGTGAGCCACCACTACCGCGACGAGATCGATTTCGATGAAGCCGATCTGGACGCATCCGCCACGCAGACTGCGCTCCTCCGACGGGCGTGTCGTGTCGCCGAGGAGCTCGAGCCGCTGGCTCCCGCGCTTGCCGATCCAGCCGCCCTGGACCCGACCATCGCGGGGCATCGGGCGCGGTTCCTGGCCGCGATGGACGACGATCTGTATACGCCCGCTGCGCTGCCGGAGCTGCACGCGCTGGCAGCGCTCTGCACGCGCGAGGCACGGCGCGACCTCGTCGTCCAGGCGGGCTGGATGGTGCGCGAGCTCGGCGCACGCGTCCTGGGACTGCGCCTTGCCACGGTCCCCAGCGCGACGGAGATGGCCGAACAGCCCGAGGGCGCGATCGTCGCATGACGCCACCGCCGCCACCGCCTGGCACCGCGCCGTCCGGCTCGGTGACGGCCGACGCCCACGACGAGGTGGTCCCGGTCAGCGTCCGGCTCGGGACAGTCGTCCCGCCGGCGGATCCCGAGGACTGGCGCCGCCCGCTCACCTGGGTCGCCGCCTTGGGCATGCTGCTGGCACCGGCGCTGGCGCTCGTGTGGTCCGTGATCGCGTCTCCGATGCAAGCGGCCCACCCGACGCCGGGGACCTGGCTCATCGCGGGCGCGCTGGTGGTCGGCGGTGTGATCACCGGCACGACCCAGCTGCGTCCGATGTGGGCGGCGGCGGGCACCCTTGGCTCCGCCCTGTTCGGCGCGCTGCTGGTGGTGCTGTATGCCGTAGCTGTCTCTCCCGAGGTGCGGGCCGGGACGTTGACGCCCTACCTCGTCCAGGCGCTGAAGGGCGCGACGGCGGGGCTCGTCGGGGCGCTGGTCGCCGCGACCCTGATGCCGGCGTTCACGAGGATGCGGTCGCGCATCCGCCGAGGCCTGGCACCCGCGGCGATCGGGATCGCGGTCAGCGCCATCGTCGTGCGCCTGCTCCTCCCGGCCTGACGAAGCGTGCCAGCCCGCGGGCCGACCCCTGCCGAGCTGGTCCGGGCGCAGGTCGCGATCGATGGCCACGCGCTCTCAGGCGACGGAACCTGGGTTGTCTACGTGCGCCGCACGGTGGCGCGCGGAGCGTACCGGCGCCATCTCTGGCGGGTGCCCACCGCGGGTGGGTCGCCGCGCCGCCTCACCAGTGGGGAGGTGAGCGACACGAGTCCGGCCATCGCGCCCAACGGCCGGCACATCGCCTTCCTGCGAGCGAACGCCAACCCTGCCGCCCCGGAGAACGAACGGCTGGCGCAGGCCTGGATCCTCGATGGCGCGGGCGGGGACCCCCGCCCGCTTGGCCGTCTGCCACACGGGGTCCAGGGACTGCGCTGGAGTCCCGACTCCCGCAGCCTCGCGCTCCTCGCGCCCGCGCCACAGGCGCGCTTCCTGGTCGGCGAGCGGACGGCCCGGAAGGGCGAGGCGCCGGCTCCAACCGCGCGGCGCATCACCCGCATGGACTTCCGCAACGACTCCGGCTACCGGGACAGGCGTGCCCACCTGTGGCTCGTGGCGGCGCGTCGGGGTGCCCGCCCCCGCCAGCTGACGAGCGGCGACTTCGACGTCGAATCTCCAAGCTGGTCGCCCGACGGGCGATCCATGGCCTTCGTCGCGGACCTCGGCCCCGACGCCGCCGTGAACCCGCAGACCGCCCTGTACCTCGTGCCTGCCGCGGGCGGCCCAATGCGCGAGCTGGCACGCCTTCGCGGCGACCTGGCGGCGCCGGCCTGGTCTCCGGACGGGCGCTGGATCGCGGCGTTCGGCACCGATGTCGCCGACCCTCCCGAGGCGACTCAGCCCGACATCTGGGTCATCGACGCACTCAACGGCCAGGCACGCTCCCTGAGCGCCGGGCTCGACCTGCCGGCCGGTGTCTGGGTGGGCAGCCACCTGACCCGAACGGAGGAGGCGGAAGGGCCTTTCTGGCTCGACGACACCTCGGTGGTGGCCCTCCTCACCGTCCGCGGACGCTCGGTCCCCTGGCGTTTCGATATGCGCGGCGGCGCGGAGCCCGAGCCCCTCGTCGACCCTGCGCTCCGTGTCGTCACCTCGGGGCTACAGGCCGCCAACGGCAACGTCACGGTCAACGCGCAGGTGGATGGGACGTCGCTCGAGCTGTCAGCGGTTCGACATGGACAGGTGCGACGCATGACGCGCAACGGGTCGGCGTGGCAACGAGGTTTCCCGCTTCCGCGGCTCGAGGAGATCGATCTGGCCGGGCCAGCGGGCAGGATCCAGGCCTGGATCTACTCCCCCACACGCACGCGCCGCACTCGTCTGCCCGTCGTCATCGACATCCACGGCGGCCCGACCGGGTCATGGGGTCCCGGAACCTCGCTGGACATGATCGCCCTCACCGCCGCCGGGTATCGCGTCGTCAGGCCCAACATCCGCGGCTCGGCGGGCTTCGGAGCGGCGTGGGTCGACGGCCTTGGTCCCAGGTGGGGCGACGTGGATGCCGCGGACCTCCTCGCGGTCGTCGACGGCCTCGTTCGCGAGGGACTGGCGGATGAGGGTCGGATCGGCGTGATGGGACTCTCCTATGGCGGCTTCCTCGTGAACTGGCTGATCGGCGTCACGGACCGCTTCGCCGCCGCGGTCAGCGAGAACGGGGTGACGAACCAGGTCACTGCCTGGGCGGAGTGCCATTTCGGCATCTACGACACGCGCCGCGCCGGCCTCGGCGACCCCCTCTCCGAGGAAGGCATGTTCGCCCTCTGGTCGCGCTCACCGCTGCGGAACGTAGCGCGGATTCGGACGCCCCTTCTCATGCTGCAGGCCGAGGACGACCAGGTATGCCCCGCCTCCGACAACGTGCAGCTTTTCGCCGCACTTCGGACCCTCGGACGCGAGGTCGAGTACGTCCTGTATCCGGATGAGCATCACGTGATGCAGTCGATCGGCCGGCCCGACCGAAGGATCGACCGCCTGGAGCGCATCCTCGCCTGGTTCGGCACCCACCTCCGCTGACCTTGCTCAGGCCGGGGACTTGCGGCTCAACCGGTCGGCGAGGCCACCAACCGTGAGCGCCAGCCCGAGGGCGATGATCCCAAGCGCACCCACCAGGCGGAATGCCTCGCCGCCGAATGCCGTGGAGAGCGCCAGGTAGGCGATCACCGATCCTGCTGCGATGCCCGAGCCGATCCACTTGAAGGCCGGAGCGTCGGCGATCCAACCGGCGGCATACATGCCGATGCCGAAGCTGAAGGGGACCACCGTCCAGAGGTACGACCAGTCACCCCATCGGTCGTTGAGGCTGCTGAACAGCAGGGCCACGCCGGCCCCCAGCAGCAGCGCGCCCGGGATGGCCATGCCGGCGCGCAGACGGCGGTGCTGCCGACGTCCGATCAGGGCCGGGCCGATGAAGAAGAGCGAGAGCAGGACCAGTATGAGCGGCCAGTACGCCAGCCATCCGCCCTCGACGCCCATTCGGCTTAGCCAGTCACCGATCCACCCTGCCGAGAGCACGAGCAGCCCGATGATCAGCAGCATCAGGCCGGCGCCCAGCTCGATCGTGCGGCTCACCCGCCGAGTATAGGTTCGCGCTTCTGGGCGCCAGGGTCAGCGTAGGCTTGCCCCGACATGGCCGGTGTCGCGTGGCCCCGCGTCCTCCTCCGCCTCCTGGGTCGCCGGCTACCTCGGGTGCGCGGCCGGATCCGGGTGGCGGGCCTGGAGCGGCCGCTGACCATCCGGCGCGATCGTTGGGGGATCCCCCATGTCGACGCGCACAGCGCCAGCGACGCCTGGTTCGGGCTTGGCTTCTGCCACGCCCAGGACCGTGCCTTCCAGCTGGAGCTGCTGCTCCGCGTGGGATCGGGGACGCTCGCCGAGCTCATCGGGCTCGATGGTCTGCCCATCGATCGGATGAGCCGCCGCCTCGGCTTCCGGCGCACCGCACAGGCGCAGCTCGAGGTCATCGGTCCCGAGGTCAGGGCCGTGCTCGAAGCCTACGTGAGCGGCATCAACCAGGGACTGCGCCGCGGGCTGAAACGGCCGCCCCATGAGCTCGCCCTCCTCAGGCGAGCACCCACCCCGTGGACGGCCCTCGACGTCCTGTGCTTCGTCGGCCTGCAGTCCTTCTCGCTGTCGAGCAACTGGGATGTCGAGCTTGCTCGGCTGAAGATCCTGACCGATGACGGGCCCGACGCGGTGGCTGCCCTGGATCCGGGCTATCCGGCCTGGCTGCCGGTGGCGGCGCCCCCGGGCGCGCCGGCCGGGAAGACGCTCGACCGCCTGGCGGCTGACCTCGCCGTCTTCCAGGGGCTGGTACCGGTGGGCGGCGCCTCCAACAACTGGGCGATCGCCGGCTCGCGGACGGCTTCGGGACGACCGTTGCTCGCCAACGACCCTCACCTCGCCCCGCGGCTCCCGGCGCCGTGGTACCTCGCGCACCTGCGCACCCCCGACTGGGAGGTGGCCGGCGCCTCGTTCGTCGGCGGGCCAGCCATCCCGATCGGGACCAACGGCTTCGCCGCCTGGGGCATCACGGCGGCCCTCACCGACGATACGGACCTGTTCATCGAGGAGATCGGCCCCGACGGCGCGTCGGTGCGCGAAGGCGACGCGATGGTCGCCTGCGCCGTGATCAGCGAACGGATCGCGGTGAAGGGCGCCGACGCGGTCGACGAGCGCGTGCTCGTCACCAATCGCGGGCCGGTGATCACCGCGCTCCTCGAGGGAGCGCTGCCCCAGGCCCTCTCGATGTCGGCGGTCTGGCTTCGACCGCTGACGATACGGGGCTTCCTCGACGTCGTGCACGCCCGGTCATTCGAGGCGTTCCGCAGCGCGTTCGCCGAGTGGCCGGGACCGACCCTCAACGTGGTCTACGCCGATCGCGATGGCCGGATCGGTTGGCAGCTGGTCGGACAGCTGCCCCGTCGCAAGACGGGCAACGGCACGGTGCCGCTGCCCGGCGCGGATCCGGCCAACGGCTGGGAGGAATCCCTGGTCCCCTTCGCGGAGATGCCGTCCCTGAGCGATCCGGCAGCCGGCTGGGTGGCGACCGCCAACGGGCAGCCCGTGCCCGATGGGAACGGCCCCTTCCTGGGGATCGACTACGTCGACGGCTATCGCCTGGCGCGAATCGGTGAGGTCCTCTCTGGCAGGGACGGCTGGGACGTCGCCTCGGCGCAGCGACTGCAGATGGATGTCGCGTGCCTTCCGTGGCGGGAGTTGCGCGACACTCTTTTGACGCTCACCGTCGACGCCGCATCTCAACCCAGGGCCCGAACGGCCCTCGCGCTGTTGGAGGCCTGGGACGGTCAGATGGCGGCCGACTCGATCGGCGCATCGGTCTATCAAGCCTTCAGCGCCGCGCTCACGCGTCGCATCGCCCGGGCCAAGGCGCCAAAGGCCTGGCCCTGGGCCATCGGACAGGGATTCGGGCAGATCGTGCCGCGCACCCTCTTCTCGACTCGGGCCATGGGCCGGCTGGTTCGGCTGTCCCGCGAGCAGCCCGCGGGCTGGTTTGGCTCCTCGAGCTGGGAGGCGGAGATGATCGAGTCTCTCGACGAAGCGACGCGCGTGCTGGAAGAAGGCTTTGGGCCGGATCCGGGAGGATGGCGATGGGGTTCGTTGCGGCCGCTGACGCTCGAGCACCCATTGGGTGTGCGCTGGCCACTCGACCGGATCTTCAACCTGGGCCCGATCCCCATGGCCGGCGACAGCAACACGCCCCTGCAGGCCTCGAGTGGACCGATGGCGCCGTTCGGCAACCCCGGATTCCTGGCAAACACGCGGTGCGTCATCGACCTCGGGAACCCCGCCGCCAGCCGTTTCTCGCTCGCGGGAGGTCAGAGCGGGAACCCTCTCTCGCCGCACTACGGCGATCTCTTCGAGCTCTGGCAGCGCGGCGAGGGGGTGCCGATCGCATGGGCGGAGTCGGAGGTGGCGGCCGCCACCGTGGCGACCTTGACGCTCGAGCCGGCTGAATGATGGACCGCCTTCTTCGGCGCGCGCGGCTTTCGCTCTACCTAGGCCTGGCGTTGCTGCTGCTCGGGTTGGCGGGATTGCTCGTTCTGGCCTGGATGGAATACCTGCGCCACCCAGGCCTGTCGATCGTCGACGCACTCGCCGTGCGGCGCGAGCCGTGGACCTCGCTGGCCGCCTGGTGCGTTCTGGCCGGCTCGCTGGTCGCGCTCCTGGCGGGCGGCGTGGTCGCCCTCGTGGAGGGTGCCTGGATCCGCCGCATCCTCGTCCTGGCGGCGGTTGCGCTGCCCGCGTACTGGTGGCTGACGGCGCTCGGCGTGCTGCCCGCCACCGGCTTCCACGCGCCGGACCCGCTCGCGCTCGCGCGCATGCTGCCACTGACGGCCGCCATCACCCTGGTGCTGCCGGCGGCGATCATGGGCGCTCTCGCCCTCACACCGCGCCGCGAGCTCCCGCCAACCTCTCGCATGCGGCCGGTCCACGATCAGGAAGAGCGTCGATAACCGCACTCCTGGTGGGCTCGGCCGGCGGTCCGGTCCGTTCGGCTACATCTCGCCTTCGAAGGGTGGTTGCGGCTTGCGCAAAGGGTGGTCGCGCCGATAGCCGAGCAGGTAGTCCGCCTGGAGCAGGGTGTGGATCTGCGAGGTTCCCTCGTAGATGACCGATCCCTTGCTGTTGCGCAGGTAGCGCTCGACCGGGTATTCGTTGCTGTACCCGTAGGCCCCGTGGATCTGAATGGCATCCAGGGCCGACCCGACGGCGTGATCGGTGCAGAACCACTTCGCGAGGCTCGTCTCGCGCGTGCTGCGCTCGCCGGCGTTCTTCCGGGTGCCGGCCTTGAACACGAGGAGCCGCCCCGCCTCGAGGCCCGCGTGCATCCTGGCCAGCATCTCCTTCACCAGCTGATGCCGGCCGATCTCATCGCCGAAGGTCTTTCGCTCGTGCGCGTACTTCAGCGACGCGTCCAGGCACGCCTGGGCCAGGCCGACGCTGCCCGCGGCTACGGTGTAACGGCCCTGGTCGATGGCGCTCATGGCGATCGTGAAGCCCTCTCCCTCCTCGCCTACGCGGTTGGCGACCGGCACCTCGCAATCGGAGAGGTAAAGGATTCCGGTGTTGCCGGCCCGCACGCCGAGCTTGCCGTGGAGCGATTCGGTCGAGAAGCCGGTGAATCCACGCTCGACAATGAAGGCGGTGATGCCCCTGTGCCCCTTCGAGCGATCGACCGTGGCGAAAACCAGGAAATGATCGGCGGTGTCGGCAAGGCTGATCCATACCTTGCTGCCGTTGAGGATGTACCGATCGCCGTCGCGCCGGGCGGTGCTGGATAGATTGGCCGCATCGCTGCCGACCCCGGGCTCGGTGAGCCCGAAGGTGGCGAGCTTCTCGCCGCGCGCCTGGGGAACCAGGTAGCGCTCCTTCTGCTCCTCGTTCGCCCATTGCAGCAGCGTCAGCGAGTTGAGGCCGGTGTGCACGCTGAGGATCACCCGGAACGCGGTGTCGGCCCGTTCCATCTCCTCGCAAAGCAGGGCAAAGGCGATGTAATCCATCCCCGAGCCGCCGTATCGCTCCGGGATCGGAAGACCCAGGAACCCCGCGGCGCCCATCTTCTCGTAGAGGCCGCGGTCGTACTGGGCGGCCGCATCCAGCTCTCCGATGCGCGGCAGGATCTCGCGCTCCGCGAAGGCGCGCGCCGTGCGCTGCACCTCGCGCTGCGCATCGGTCAGCGAAAAGTCCAAATGATGGGTCTCCGAAGGGAGGGGCGGGTCAGGCGAGATTCTATCCGGGCGGCGGGTGGAGCCGCGAAGTCGCAGGCCCATCTGGCGGCGTTCGCATTGACGAAGGTGGGAGGTTAGGCTAGCCTAACTCTGCCCCGTTTCCCGCACCTGGGAGCAAGCTGCTTGGATCTCGGTTCGTTCATCACCGGCCTGCTGACCGGTATCCGAGAGGGCGTCGAAGCCGCTCTCATCATCAGCATCATCCTGGCCTACCTCGCGCGAACCGGGAACCGTCGCCAGTTCGGACCCATCTGGTTGGGTTCCGGCGCGGCCGCCCTCCTCAGCATCGCGGTCGGCTCCGTGCTGTGGATCACGATCCACGAGCTCCACGCACCCGCAGAGCAGATCTTCGAAGGATCGGCGCTGCTGCTGGCGGCTGCGGTCGTGACCTGGATGCTCTTCTGGATGCGGCGCACGTCGGCGACTGTGAGCGTGACATTGCGCGCGGCCGTCGATCGATCGCTGACCTCAGGCGGGGTGTGGGGTCTCGCCGCGCTCGCGTTCACGGCGGTGATCCGCGAAGGCATCGAGACCTCGCTCTTCCTGCTCGGCCAGGCAACCGCCGCATCCCGTGCCGACGCCGGTGCGCTCTCCGTGCTGACCGGCGCCTTCATCGGCCTGTCGATTGCGGTGGGGCTCGGTGTCGGCTTCTACCGGGGCGTGCGGCTCCTCAACCTCAAGACCTTCTTCAGCTGGACCGGTGTGGCCCTGATCTTCGTGGCGGCGGGTCTCGTGGCGAGCGCGATCCATGAGTTCATCGAGATCGGCTGGATCACCGTCGGTGCCACGACCGCCTTCGACATCTCGGGGCTCCTTCCCCACGAGGGCGGCGGCGTTGGCTTGCTGGGCCAGCTCCTGCACGTCTTGTTCGGCTACACCAGCACGCCGGAATGGACGACGCTCACAGCCTGGGCGGCCTACCTCGTCGCAGTGCTGGTGCTCTACCTCAGGCCGGTCAAGCCACTGGCGCAGGCCGGGCAGCCAGTGCAGCGGAGCGCCGTCCGACCCTAGTCGCCTCCCTGCGCCGGATCGCCACTCGGCACGGCATTTCGCCCGAAGAGCCGGCGGTGGCCGTAGCGGCTGTTGGCGAGCGCCACCCCGCCGATCACCATCGCCGTGCCGACCAGGGTCAGCAGCGTGACCTCCTCATGTCTCACCAGGACGCCGAGCAGGATGCCGACCACGGGAATGAGGTAGGCGACCATCGACGTGCGGGTGGCACCCCATCGGCTCAGCAGCCAGAAGAAGGCCATGAAGGCGAGCCCAGATCCCACCAGGCCCAGCCACACCACCGCCAGGACCGCCGAGGCTTCGACGCGCGTTGCGAGTGGTGACTCGATGGCGAAGGCGAGCACCAGCGAGATCACGAAGGCGAAGCCGATCTCCAACAAGGCAGACGCCTGCGGGCTCACGTCGCGTACCTTCCAGCGCGCATAGACGCCGGCCGCCGCGTACGAGACGGAGGCGACGATCAGCGCGACCTCGCCGGCGACGCCTCCGGCCAGCCCGGAGCGCAGGTTCGGCCCGACCAGCGCCACCACGCCCGCGAATCCAAGCAGCAGTCCCGCGACGCGATTGACCGTCATCGGTTCGTCGGCGAGGACGAGCGCAGCGAGCACGATCGCGAAGAGCGGCACCGTCCCGTTCAGGATCGCCGCCAGCGCCGAGTCGATCGACTGCTCGCCCCAGGTGATGAGCGAGAACGGGATCACGACGCCTAGCAAGGCCACCACCA
>VBKA01000173.1 GCA_005879815.1 Chloroflexota bacterium | reverse complement strand
ATCGAGGCGGGGTCCGATTCCATGACGTCCCGCACGTGAACGCCGCGCAGGGTGCGTTCCACGCCGATCTGGACGATGGCCGATTCGGCCGCGCTGGACAGGAAGTAGCCGATCAGCCCCAGCCAGATGCCCGCGACCAGCCCGCGTGGCTGAAACGCGAGCAGGACCCCGAGGGCGATGATCGCGTAGCCGACCATCTGCCCGACAGCCGCCGCGTTGCGCGTCGCCGCGTAGCGGTCGCCGCGGATACGCCACAGGATCGCGCGCAGGATCCGGCCGCCGTCCATCGGAAATCCGGGAATCAAGTTGAAGGTGCCAAGGGTCACGTTGATGAATCCGAGCCAGCCGAGGAGTGCGCCAAGCTGCTCCTGCTGGACGCCAAGATCGACCAGGTACAACAGGCCGCCGATGAGCAGGCTGCTGATGGGCCCGGCGCCGGCGATCAGCGCCTCGTCCCGCGGCCGACGCGGCTCGCTCTCCATGGCGGCCGCTCCGCCGAAGATGAAGAGCGTGATCGAGGTGGTGCGCACGCCAAGGCGTCGCGCCACCAGCGCGTGGGACAGCTCGTGGGCGAGTACCGATCCAAAGAAGAGGAGCGAGGTGGCGGCCGCAACCAGCCAGTAGAGACCGGTGCCCCAGCCCGGGTGGTCGTGCGGGAATTGGATCTCAGCGAGCGAATAGGTGACCAGGAATCCGATCACCAGCCAGGAGAGGTGCAGCTCCACGGAGATGCCCGCGATCTTCAGGACCCGAAACGAGGAACCCACGCGGCGAGTGTAGCCGAGGGTGCCTTTCGGACCGATGACGGGGGCCTGGGGTAGCGGGATCGCCCTCAGCTGCGGAGCAGGCGCCAGCCTGCGAGCGTGACGGCCAGCGCGCTCACCACGATCAGGAGGCCCGCGACCAGCGCCGACTCGAACCAGAAGCCTTCCGGAAACAGGCGCAGCAGGTTCGAGTCGGCGGCGAACAGGAAGTTTCCCTGCGGAAAGAAGAGCCGGTGGAAGAGCAGAAAGGCCAGATCGAAGGCGACCGCGAAGAAGGCACCGACCACGATCGCTGCCACGGCCACGCCGCCGCTCGTCCAGAGCAGGATCGCGCCGATGCGACGGGGATGGCGGCGCAGGAAGGCCAGCGCGGCGACCACGAGCGCCACGGCCACGAGCAGCGCCAACCAGAGCAGGCGCACCAGGTGTGCCACGTCACGCATGTGGCTGCGCTCCGCATCGGTCAGCAGAGGCTGGCTTGCACTCGAAGGCGAACGAGGCAGACCCTCGGCGAAATCGTCACAGCCGAGCAACAGATCGCACAGGATCGCTCCGGTCACGCGATCCACCTCCGCCTGCGTCGTCGCGAGGCGGGCCGGCACGTCGTTGCGCGCCTGCTCGAAGGAGACGAACCAGGGATTGAAGAGGAGGAGCGGCCCTGCCAGCACGAGGGCCACGGCGAGCGCGATCGCCAGGAGAGTGGCGCCGATCGTCGAGGGCCGGCTCAGAACATGCGGCCGGCGAACCGCGCCGGCGAGAGCGTGACCGCCAGGATGAAGCCCACGACCGCGACCACGATGGCGCCCAGCAGCGCCGCCCCGAAGTCGGCAACCGTGAAGCCCAGCTTCAGCTGGACGGACACGGCGCCCACGAGCAGGATCATGAAGGCATTGATGATGAGCAGGAATATGCCCAGGGTCAGGATGCTGATTGGGAGCGTCACGATCCGCAGGATCGGTCGCAGATAGGTGTTCACCAGGCTGAAGGCGACCGCCACCAGCACGAACTTCCACCATTCGCCGTGGAACTCAAGCCCAGGGACCAGCACCACGGCCACGTACAGCGCGATGGCGTTGATCGCGATCTGGATGAGCTGGCTCATGGCCGCGTAGCGTAGCGGATACGGGCGGCAACGCGACGTTGACCGCGTCGCCGATATGCTGTGCAACACCCGACCAGGAGACCTTGATCTGGGAACGTATCCGGCTCCAACCGGGCGCGGCCGGATGCTCCTGAGGTAACGGAATGCGTTCGTCGAGATTCGGGATCCGATTCGTCGCCCTTCTCGCGCTGACCGCCTGCTCCGGCACCAACACTGGGGCTGCGTCGACTGCCGGAGAAACATTCGACCCAAACTCGGTCACGGGCACGGTCGTGCTGACCGGTTGGCAGGGGACCCGCGATGAGGCGACGGCGCTAAACGCCACGCTCGACGCCTTCAGGGCCAGGTATCCGAAGATCAAGGTCGACTACCAGCCAATCGCGACTGACTACCCGAACGCGATGGCGGCCAAATTCAAGGCTCGCAAGCCGCCGGACCTGTTCTATGTCGACTCGAGCGTGGCTCCCGACTGGATCAGCCAGGGACTGCTCTATCCGCTCGACGACTGGATCCGCAGCCGTGGCTTCGATACGGGCCAGTTCTACCCCGGCTACATCAATGCATTCAAGGGGCCGGACAGCAAGACCTATGGATTTCCGAAGGATGGGAGTGCGCTTGGCATGGCCTACAACCCAGACATGCTCCGCGCAGCAGGCATCGGTACTCCGCCGACCAACTGGGATGAGCTTGTCGCCGACGCCAGGAAGCTGACGTCCGGTGACACGCGTGCGTTCTGCTTGTCCGCCACCCTCGACCGCGAGCTGGCCTTCATCCACCAGAACGGCGGAGCGCTGCTGTCAGATGACAAGAAGACCGCCGCGATCGACTCCGATGCCTCGAAGGAGGCCGTCAGGTGGTACCTCGACCTGTTCAAGCATGACTACGGGGTCCGGCCCAAGGACCTGGGCGATGACTCGTGTGAGACGAGCCTGGGTAAGGGCAAAGTTGCGATCATCTTCGAGGGCGGCTGGCTCGACTCGTTCATGAAGTCGACGTACCCGAACGCCAAGTACGCCTGGGCACCGCTTCCCAGGGGCAAGCAGGAGGCGAACATCGGGTTCACCGTGAGCTTCTCGATTGGCATGGACTCGGCGAACAAGGATGCCGCGTGGGTCTTGCTCACCTACCTCACCGGGTCCGAAGGCATGACGGTCTGGACGCAAGGCGGAGTCGCCAACCCTTCCCGTAAGGACGTGCCCGCGCCCGCCGGCAAGGAGGTCCTGGTCAAGGGCAGTGAGCAAGCTCGTCCGTGGAGCTTCATCCCCGGCTTCAGCAGAATCGTCGACGCGTTCA
>VBKA01000002.1 GCA_005879815.1 Chloroflexota bacterium | reverse complement strand
GGGCACCCTTCCATCGTCCTATCGACCGCGGACCCGCAGATCCTTACCCTCGCTCGACGATGTCACTCGCGCGCGACCGCGAGCAGGAGACCCGCAGCGCTCGCCGTCCGATGCTGCTGGCGCTTGTGCTTGCCATCTTTCTGGTCCTGGTCGGGATCACCGCGAGTGCCCTGGTGGCAATCACTTCGGCCCACCTTTCGACCGCCACCTTGAACGCCACGGTCTCCCGTGACGCCTCGCTCGTCGAGCTGTTCGTCAACGGGAACCTGCGTCCTGGAGACCTCGCGCCCGGTGGCACCGACCCCTCACGCCGAGCCGAGCTCAACTCCCAGCTTCGGGCGCTGACCCGAAACGACCAGATCCTCCGCGTGGATGTGCGGGCGCCGAACGGAGAGGTCCTGTTTGCCAGCGAGCCCTCGACGGTAGGGGACCGCCCCGCGACGTCACAGGGGATGCGCGATGCGCTGGCGGGCACGCCTTCGGCTGCGATCACCCGCTCGTGGGACCTCGAGGACGTCGCCGGCCCACCGCTGAGCGCCGCGTCCGCGGTGTCGGAGTACCTGCCGTTGGTGGGCGAAGATCATCGCACCGCGGCGGTGATGGCCCTCTGGCGCGATGCGGGCCCGCTCCTCGCGAGCGTCGAGCAGGTGCAGCGCGACGTCGTAATCGTGGTGATGGGAGCCGCGATCGTCCTCGCCGCGATCCTCTTCCTCGTGTTTCGGGCGGCTCAGCTGCGGATCAACCGACAGCAGGCACAGCTGGTCGAAGCGACCAAGCGCGACCCATTGACCGGGCTGCTGAACCACGGTGCCGTCGTAGCACGCCTCGCCGACCTGGTAGAGACGGTGCGTCGTGACGCAGGCAGCGTGGGAGTCGCGCTGCTCGACGTCGACAACTTCACGCTCCTCAACGAGACGCACGGTCACCCTTCGGGAGATGCCGTCCTTCGCGGCGTAGCCGACCTGCTTGGCGACGACGAGGCCCAAACCACCGTTGCCGCCCGATACGGACCAGACGAATTCCTGGTGGTGCAGACAGGCGCCTCCGCGACCGATGTGGAGCGGAGCATGGTGGACCTGCGCGCCCGCCTCACCGATGTGACGGTCCAGTTCGGTGATTCGGAGCGGCTGCCGGTCACCGTGAGCGCGGGAATCGCCGCCCTCCCTGAACACGCAGCATCGGTGACCGAGCTGTTGTCGCAGGCCACCGTCGCCCTGCAGGAAGCGAAGGCCAGTGGCGGTGATGCAGTGCGGACGGTCGCGGCGCGTCGAGCCCGAGCGGTCACCGGCAGCTTCGACGTCCTGCAAGGCTTGGTCATCGCGGTCGACACCAAGGATCGGTACACCAAGCGCCATTCCGAGGACGTGTCGCGGTACGCGGTCTTCCTTGCCAAGCGGCTCGGCCTCGACAAGGAGACGCTGGCGACCGTCCGCGTCTCTGGGCTTCTGCACGACGTCGGAAAGATCGGCATCCCCGACTCCTTGCTGCGGAAGCCGAGCAAGCTCACCGCGCAGGAGTTCGACATCTTCAAGCAGCACGTCGCGCTCGGCGATTCCATCGTTCGCGACCTCCCCAACCTCGAGGCTGTACGCGCCGGCATTCGCCATCACCACGAGCGGTGGGATGGACGGGGGTATCTCGAGGGGTTGGAAGGTGAGGAGATCCCGCTCATCGGCCGGATCATGGCTGTCGCCGACGCATTCAGCGCGATGACCACCACGCGCCCGTACCGCAAGGCGCTGCCCGTCGAGGAGGCGATCAAGCGCCTCGGTGACGCCGCTGGAACGCAGCTCGAGGAAGACCTGGTGGTGGCATTCATCCAGGGCTTGGAGACCGCCCCGGATGCGCCGATGCCCGGTGACGACCCGGCGCGCACCTGGCGGCGGCCGGCACGGCGGGTCGCGTGAACACCATGCTTCGGCGTACGGCGCGGCTCATCGTTCTGGCGATGACGGTCGCATTGCTCTCGGTCCTCTTCGGCTCGCCCAGGCCGCAGGCTGCACGGGCCGCCCTGGCCGTCGTGGCCGTGCCTGACGTTCTCGCCATGAAGCACGACCGGACGGCCGTGGTGCCCGCTCCGGGCGTCCTCGCTAACGATCTCAACCTGCTGGGCAGCAGCACCGCCAGCCTCGTCTCATTACCGTCGCACGGGTTGGTCAACCTCCAGCCCGACGGGGGATATACCTATGCGCCCGCCGCCGGCTATGTCGGGACCGATGTCTTCCGCTATCGGCCGAGCGGCCTTCTGTCCAACACCACCACGGTAACCATCACCATCACGAACAGCCCCCCTGTCTCCGCCCCGGACAGCTATGCCGCGACGGCAGGAGTTCCGCTGCACGTCTCGGCGCCCGGGCCGCTCTCGAACGACGTGGATGCGGACGGCGACGCGCTCACGGCAAGCCTGTTGGCGGCCGCGAGCCACGGCTCAATGAGCCTCGCCGCCAACGGTGACTTCACGTACACCGCCAGCTCTTCATACTCAGGAATCGACACCTTCACCTACCGCGCCGGCGATGGCATTTCGTGGTCGCTGGCCACGACGGTATCGCTCATCATCCGAACTCCCACCCCCTCGCCGACCCCGACTCCTAAACCGTCCCCGCCGGCAACGCCGACCCCGGCGATCCCGACACCCGCTCCAACATCGCCCCTGCCAAGCCTCCCACTCCCGACGATCCCCGCACCCTCCCTTCCGATTCCCTCACTGCCCCTGCCCAGCCCTTCCCTCTCCGAGTCTCCCCTACCGAGCCTTCCCATCCCCTCGCTGCCGCTCTCAAGTCCGACACCCAGCGCCTCTTCTGGAGCGCCAGAACCGAGCGCATCCAGCGATGGGGGGCCGTTCTCAGGCCCGGGTTCGGCGGCCGGCGGTGGGAGCTCTCAGAGTGGAGGAAGCGCCTCAGG
The DNA here is from genome assembly GCA_005879815.1 of Chloroflexota bacterium. Taxonomy (GTDB): domain Bacteria; phylum Chloroflexota; class Limnocylindria; order QHBO01; family QHBO01; genus CF-82. The sequence goes on along the minus strand of VBKA01000002.1, from coordinate 10,313 downwards.
CGACGGTGGCCGCAATGGCGGCCAGGGCGGCAATGGCGGCGGGGGCGCCAACGCCGGACCGGTGGCTATCGGTCCCGGCGGCCTCGGGGTACGTACCACGCCGATTGGCTCGAACGGGCTTACCGTCGGCGGTCTGGGCCTGGGCGGCTTGCAGCTCTGGCTGGTTCCGGGCGCGGTTATCGCAGGCCCCGGCATGTTGGTGCTGATCTGGCTCGCGATCCAAGTGATGGCCGGCATGGCATGGCTGCCTGCTGCTCGCCGGATCCGTGGCGAGAACGCGAGGCGCCCCAGGCGGTAAGGCCGAGGCGTCAGCCGATCGGCGTGTTGAAGTCCCAGGCCTCCAGCCGCTTGCGAACGTCGGCGAGGAAATAGCCGACCTGTGCCCCGTCCAGCACTCGGTGGTCGAAGGAGCAGGTCATGTTCATCACCGGCCGGATGGCGATCACATCGGCTCCATCCACTTCGATGACAACCGGTCGCTTGACGATCGCCTCCATCGAGAGGATCGCCACCTCGGGTGCGTTGATGATGGGCATCGACGTCACGGATCCGAACCAACCCGTGTTGTTCACCGTGAAGGTGCCGCCCTGGATGTCCTCCAGGCGGAGCTTGTTCGAGCGCGCACGGGCGGCGAGATCCTGCACCTGGCGGTTCACGCCGCTGATCGAGAGCTGATCGGCGTTGTGGATGACGGGCACGAGGAGCCCGTTGTCGACCGCCACCGCGATCCCGACGTTCATGGCCTGCTTGAGGATCACCCGATCTTCCGCGAACTGGCTGTTCACCATGGGGTGCTGGCGGAGGGTCTCGGTGACGGCCTTGATGACGACCGCCACGTAGCTGATGCCGATCCCTTCGCGCGCCTTGTAGGCTGCGGTGTTCGCCTCTCGCCAGCGAACGACGTTGCCCATGTCGACCTCGACCACGGTGTAGGCGTGGGGGACCGTCTGCTTGACGCGCGTCATCTTGGCGGCGATTCCCTTGCGCATCTGCGAGAGCGGGATCTCCGTGTCGCCGCCGCTCGGCGGTGGGACCGGGGTCGGCGCAAGGCTCGGCGCGGAGGCCGGGGGCGGCGCGGCGGGCTGAGCCGATGGCGCTGACGGAGCCTGGACCGATGGCTGGGCGGCAGCCTCGGCGACACCTGCGGTGGGGGCCGGCGGCGCCGCAGGCGTCGTGGCCGCTGGCTGGGATCCACGGCTCGCCACGAAGGCGAGCACGTCGTCGCGGGTGACGCGTCCCGCAGCGCCTGAGCCGCGGATCTGGCTGACATCCACATCGTGCTCGCGGACCAGGCGGCGAACCGCTGGAGTCAGGCGTGTCGAGCTGTCGGTTGGCGTGCCCCCGGCCTCAACGGCCGTTCGCTCGGGTTGCGCCTGCGGCTCGGGCGGGGCCTGCGCCTCGGCGCTTGTGGCCTCGGCGGCTGCGGGCGTCTCGGCGGCTGCGAGCGTCTCGGCACCGGCGGGCGGCTCGGCAAGAGCCGGCGCTTGGGCGGTTGGGGCCTCGGCGGCTGCGGGCGTCTCGGCCGGAGGCGGTGCCTCGGCCTGTGACGGCTTCTCCGCGGAAGCTGCCTCGGCCTGCGGCGGCGACGGCGCCTCGGCGGCCACGGCCTGCTCGGCCGCCGGCGAAGCGGTCTGGCCGGCGCCGTCGCCGGCGTCGATCTCCGCGAGCGGCGTCCCGACCTTCACCGTCTGTCCGTCGCCCACGATGATCTTGGTGATCGTGCCGGCCACCTCGGCCGGGACCTCGGCGTTGACCTTGTCGGTCACCACCTCGAAGAGCGGGTCGTACTGCTCGACCTTGTCGCCCTCCTTCACCAGCCAGCGCTCGATAGTCCCCTCGGTCACCGACTCGCCGAGCTGCGGCATCTTGATCGTGGTTGCCATGCGTTCCTGTCCTTCGTGCTCCGCTGAGCGTAGCCGATCAGTAGGCGGCCAGCGCTCGGGCGGCCTCGACGATCTTGGCCGGGCTCAGCATGAACCACTCCTCGAGGTTGTGGTGGTACGGCACGCCTGGCACGTCCGGTCCCGCCAGGCGGGTCACCGGGCCGTCCAGATGGTCGAATCCCTGCTCGGCGATCGCCGCAGCGACCTCGGCCCCGAAGCCGCCAAATCGGTTGGCCTCGTGCACGACCAGCGCCTTGCCGGTCTTGGCCACGGACGCCAGGACGGTCTCCATATCGAGCGGGCGCAGCGTCCGCAGATCCACGACCTCTGCCTCGATGCCGTCGGCGGCCAGGCTGTCGGCAGCCTCCAGCGCGCAGAAGCGCATATAGCCGTAGCAGAAGATCGAGAGGTCCTTCCCCTCACGGGCGACGGCTGCTTTGCCAATCACGCCGTCCACCTCGCCGTCCGGAACCTCTTCCTTGAAGAGCCGATACGTCTTCTTGTGCTCGAAGAACAGCACGGGATCCGGGTCACGGATTGACGCCTTGAGGAGGGCCTTGGCATCGGCCGGCGTTCCCGGCGCCACGATCTTGAGGCCCACCGTGCTGGTGAAGTACGCCTCGTTGCTCTGGCTGTGATACAGCGCGCCGTGCACGCCGCCGCCATACGGCATGCGGATCACCATCGGCACCCCAAAGGTGCCGTTCGACCGGTACCGCATGCGGCTGATCTCGGAGACGATCTGGTTGAAGGCGGGATACACGAAGTCCGCGAACTGCATCTCGGCAATGGGGCGCAGGCCATAGATGGCGGCCCCGGCCGCCGCGCCGGCGATCAGGCCCTCGCTCAGCGGCGTGTCGAGCACCCTCTTGTCGCCGTACTTCGCCCACAGGCCGTCCGTCGCCCCGAAGACGCCCCCCTTGCGGCCCACGTCCTCGCCCATGAGCATGACGCGCTCGTCGCGCTCCATCTCCTCGTCCATCGCGGAGCGGATCGCCTCGAGGATGTTGAGCTCGGCCATGGTCAGCGCTCCTCTTCGGCGTACACGAAACGGCTCGCCGTCGCCGGGTCCGGATCAGGCCGCGCCTCGGCCCGCTTGGACGCGTCGTTGACCTCCTGCTTCACCTCGCCCCGGAAGCGCTCGTCGATCTCGTCGTTGAGCACGCCCAGCGAGCGGAGCTCGTTGGAGAAGAGGCCCATCGGGTCGTGCTGCTTGAGCGACTCAACCTCGGCGGGGTCGCGGTAGCGCCGCTGGTCGTCGTCGGACGAGTGGCTCGTCAGCCGCACGACGACGGCCTCGATCAGCGTGGGTCCGCCACCGGTTCGGGCGCGTTCGTGCGCCTCGCGACCCGCCGCGTAACAGGCCAGCACATCGCCGCCGTCGACGGTTACCCCCGGGAAGCCATAGCCCGCGGCCCGTGCGGCGACCGACAGCCCCCCGACCTGCTTCGCCAGCGGCACGCTGATGGCATACCCGTTGTTCTCGCACACGAAGATGACCGGCAGCTTGTGCACGCCTGCGAAGTTCATCGCCTCGTGCACCTCGCCCTGGTTGGCCGTTCCCTCGCCGAAGTAGGTGATGGCCACCACGTCGTCACCGCGCACCCAGGCTCCCATGGCGATCCCCACCGCGTGGAGGACCTGGGTCCCCACCGGTGAGCTGACGCTGACGATGTTGTACCCCGCCCCACCGTAGTGGCCTGGCATCTGGCGGCCGGCGGAGCTCACGTCATCGGCCTTGGCCAGGTGCGCGGTGATGATGTCCTCCGCGGTCATGCCGAACGTCATGGTGGCGGCAATGGACCGATAGAAGGGCGCCATCCAATCCTGGTTGCGCCGCATCGGCCAGGTGACCCCCACCTGCGCCCCTTCGTGGCCCTGTCCCGAGATGATGAACGCGATCTTGCCGGCGCGCTGCATGAGCCACATCCGCTCGTCCACGGCACGCGCCAGGAGCATCTGGCGGTACATACCGAGCACCTCGTCATCGGAGAGGCCCAGCTCCCGATGTCGTGGCGTCGCGGCCAGCTTGGCGTTCATGCGTTCTCTTCTCCCGCTCAAACGTGGATCGCCGCGCCGTCGACCGCCAGGGCGGCTTCGGCGAGGACTTCGGTAAGGGTCGGATGGGCGTGGACGCTCATGGCGATCTCCGCGGTCGTGGCCTGCACGAGCCGGGCCAGCGTTGGCTCGGCCAGCAGGTCGCCGGCGTGTGGACCGATGAGGTGCGCGCCCAGGAGCTCGCCGGTCTGTGCATCGGCCACCATCTTCGCAAACCCGTCGATCTCGCCAACGATGGTCGCCTTGCCCAGCGCACGGAAGGGGAAGCTGCCGACCTTGACTTCGCGACCCTTGTCGCGCGCCTCCTGCTCCGTGAAGCCAAGCGAGGCGATCTGCGGGCGGCAGAAGGTGACGCGTGGCATGAGGTCCATGCGGATCGGCTCGGGATCGTGGCCGGCGATGGTCTCGACCGCCACCACCGACTCGTGGCTGGCGACGTGCGCGAGCGCGAAGCCCGGGACAATGTCGCCGATCGCGTACAGGTGGGGCGCGCCGGTGCGCAGGTGGTCGTCGACGATCACGAAGCCGCGGTCCACCTTCACGCCCTCGATCTGCTCCAGCCCGATGCCCTCGGTGAGCGGCCGCCGACCGACCGCGACCAGGATCAGCTCGCTGCCTGCCTCGGTTCGCTTCTCCCAATCGCGGGCGGCGATGGTGAAGGTGAGTCCTTGCTCGGTGCGCTTGATCGTCTCCGGGTCGATGGTGGACGCGGCGTGGATCGTGATTCCGCGCTTGCGGAAGAGGCGCGCCAGCTCCTTGCTGATCTCTGGATCTTCCAGCGGGACGATGCGATCCAGGAACTCGACAAGCGTTACTTCGGCGCCGAAGTCGCGGTACAGGCTCGCCCATTCGACCCCGATTGCGCCGGCGCCCACGATCGTGACCGAGCGCGGGGCGATCGTCCGGGTGAGCGCCTCGTCGGAGGTGATGATCCGCTCGCCGTCGAGGTCGAGACCCGGCAGCGAACGGGGCGCGGAGCCGGTCGCCAGGATCAGGTCGGTGCTGGAGGCGTCGAGGTCACCGGATTCGCCGCCAGAGACGTGGACGCTGGTCGGCGAGGTGAGCACCCCGTTGCCATGGAGGACGGTCACCGCGTTCTTCTTGAGGAGGAACTCGACCCCCCGTACGTGCTTGTCGACCACGGCGTCCTTGCGCGTGGCGAGAGCGCCGTAGTCGAGGCCGACCCCATCGGATCCGGTAAGCCCGAACTCGGCCCCCTGCTCGCTGACGCGGTGGAGAAGATCAGCCGTCTCGAGCAGCGCTTTGGAGGGGATGCAGCCGCGATTCAGGCAGGTGCCGCCGAGCTTGTCGCGCTCAACCAGCCCGACCTTCATGCCGAGCTGCGCAGCACGAATCGCGCCGACGTAGCTCATCCCTCCGCCCAGGATGAGCAGGTCGAAGGCCTGCGCGTCGCTCATTGGTTCGGCTGTGGCCGCGCCAGGTCGCGCCCTTCATGGACGGCCAGGGTCGTGCGCCACTCCTGGGGCACCGGCATCGGTCTGGACTCCGCGTAGTCGTAGGCGACCAGGACCGATGTGGCGCGGGCCACCTCGTGATCGTCCGCTCCGGCCGTGAGCCGGTGCGACATGGCAAGGCTGGTGCTTCCGATCCAGTCCACGCGCGATCCGATGTCGACGGACTCCCCAAAGAAGATTGGCGTGACGTAGTCGACCTGGATCATGGCCAGGATCATGGGCATCTCCCCGACCGGCGAAAAACCAAGGACGTCGCGCAGGTATCGGATCCGCCCGTGCTCGACGTAGCTGGTGGTGACGGCGTTGTTGACGTGCCCGAACGTGTCCAGATCGCGGAATCGCACCTCCACGCGGGTGCGATGGCGGAACTCATCGGTCACGGACCATCGATTCTAGCCGGACCGATGGCGGCTGCGGGCAACCGCTCCTAGAGCGCACCTGCGATGCGGGAGATCAGCGATGCCAGGAGCGTGGTGCGGGGTACGACGCTAGAGAGGTCGAGCCACTCGTGGTCGGAATGATCGTCGCCGCCGATCGGGCCCAGGCCGTCGAGCGTCGGAAGACCGGCGGCCGAGGTGGTGTTCGCGTCGCTGGCGCCGCCAGTCGCGGCGTCGTGGAGCTCGAAGCCCAGCTCCTCGGCGATCGACACCGCGAGCTGCGCGAGCCGCTTGCCGGCAGGAGACGCCTCCATCGGTCGGTGCATGGCTGCCTCGCGGAGGTCTGCGATCACTCCGCGGACGCCGGGCTCCGCAATGATCTTGTCCACGGCCTTGCGAGCCTCATCGAAGGATTGCGAATTCGGGGCCCGGAGGTCGACCTCGAGCCGGCACTCCGCGGCGATGACGTTGGGACGGGTGCCCCCGGCGATCACGCCCGCGTTGACGGTGACGCCTTCCCATTTGCCCTTGAGCGAGTGGAGCTGCTCGACCGCTCGGGCAGCCGCCAGGATCGCGTTGCGTCCCTTCTCGGGCTCCACGCCGGCGTGCGCGGCGCGGCCATGGAAGTCGATGACCAGGTCCGCGACGCCCTTGCGGGCACTGACGATGTCGCCGTTCGCGCGCGCACACTCCAGGACGAGCGCTGCGTCGTATTCGGCCGCCAGGGCGCGGATGTGGTGGCCGGAGAAGGGCGAGCCGATCTCCTCGTCCGGGTTGGCGACGAAGGTGATCGCCGGCGTCGCGCCGACGTCTTGCAATGCCCCGATGGCATGCAGCCCCGCCAGCAGGCCGCCCTTCATGTCGCTGGTTCCTGGACCGGTCGCGCGATCGCCGTTGCGCCGAAACGGCCGCTCGGCCGCAGTCCCGGGCCCGAAGACGGTGTCCATGTGCCCGATGAGCAGCAGGCGCGGACCAGTCCCCTTGAGCCGGCCGACCACGAGGTCGCCCAGCTGAGGCTCGCCATCAATGGGCTCGTGGCCGATGCGCTCGACGTCGGCTCCCAGGCGAGCAAGCTCCGCCTGGACGTGCGTCGCAACCGCGTTTACGCCCTCGGGCGCGAATGACCCACAGTCCATGTTGACGAGCTCCTCGAGCTCGGCGAGGTATCGGTCAAATCGGCTCGCCACCGCCTCGCGCAGCACGCTCAGGGAGGGGGAGCCGGGCTGGAGGCTGGGCATCGGCGCGTGAGTATACTCGCGGCCATGTCGAGCCAGCCGCGGGCGCGACCGGAGGCTGAGCTGCTCGAGCTAAGGGTGCTCGACGGGCCGAATCGCTTCTTCGTGAGGCCCGCCGTCAAGCTCGAATTCGAGGCCAAATCACCCGGCGTCGCAGAGTCCGTGGTCGCCGCCGCTGGTGAGCAGGTGCGCCGGCTCTACGAAGGCATCGGCCTGCCCGCGCCGCGCCTGACGGACCGGACCTCCGTGGACGGGTTGCGGGCGCTGGTTGCCTACCCGTGGCGCCGGCGAACGATCTCCCAGGCGATCGGCTCAGCCGCCGCCAGGATCGCGCTGGGCAGGAGCGGGATCCGTCGGGAGCTCAAGGCGCTGCGGGCATTGGCGTTGGGGCCGCTTGCATCGGTGCCGTCTCCGCGGATCCCACTGGTGGCGATCACCGGGACCAACGGGAAGAGCACGACCACGCGACTCATCGCGCACATCGCGTCAGAAGCGGGCCTGGTTACGGGCATGACCAACTCGGACGGGATCTACGTCCGCGGTGAGCTGGTCGAGGCGGGGGATTGGACGGGCTTCGGCGGAGCCGGCCGCATCCTGTCCGAGCCGGGCATGCAGCTGGCGGTCCTCGAGACCGCTCGCGGCGGCATCCTGCTGCGAGGACTCGGCTATGACCACAACGATGTGGCGGTCGTCACCAATGTCAGCCCGGACCACCTGGGGCTGCAGGGGATCGACACCCTCGACGAGCTGGCGGAGGTGAAGGCGACGCTCGTCCGTGTCACGCGCCGTGACGGTTGGGCGGTCCTGAACGCAGACGATCCGCGAGTGTGGCGGATGCGCCGGGAGACGCGAGCGCACTGGTATCCGTTCACGACCGATGCCGATTCTCCGGCGATCCGGGCGTCGCTTCAGCGAGGTGGGCGCGCCGCCTTCCTGGACCGAGGCTGGATCACGATCCGAAAGCCCCGTGCCAAGCCGATTCGGCTGGCGCGGTCAAGCGAGCTGCCGGTGACGTTTGCCGGCCTGTCGCGCGTGAATGTCGCGAACGCGCTCGCCGCGGCTGCCGCCTGCGACGCCATCGGTCTCGAGCCGGAGCAGATCAGCGCGGGCCTCCGCTCGTTCGGGCGCGATCTTGACGCCAACCCAGGCCGGCTCAACCTGTTCGAGCGGCGCGGCGTGCTGGTGCTGATCGATTTTGCGCACAACGAGGCTGGCCTCGCGGGCCTGCTCGAGGTCTGCCGGGCACTGGTCGGCCGGACGTCCCGCGATGACGGCCGGGGTCGCATCCGCCTCGGCCTCGGTACCGCCGGAGATCGGACCGATGAGATGCTCCGCAACATGGGCGAGCTCGCCGGTCGGGGCGCCGACGAAGTTGTCATCGCCGAGAAACGGCACTACCTGCGCGGACGCGGTCTCGAGGAGATGAACGATCTCTTTCGCGAGGGAGTGGCCCGAGGCGGGTTCGATGGCGAGGTCATTGCCTATCCCACCGAGCTCGAGACGCTGAAGGCGTTACTCCGTCGGTCGCAGACCGGTGACATCGCCGCCGTGATGACCCACGTGGAGCGCGCCGAGGTGTTCGACTGGCTTCAGCAGCGCGGCTTCGAGCCTGTCACCGTCGAGCGCGTCCGCGAGCTCGTCCGCCGCCTAGGAGCCTAGCCCGGGCCGAGGGGCTCCATCGGTCCATCTGAGGAAACATCCGCGCTCGAGGCGCCGTGCTGGCGCCGCTGGAGCTCCTTCCAGACTTCGTTGGCGTAGTCGACGCAGACGACCACCAGGTCTCCCGACTGGCCTAGGTCGAGCGCGTGGCGCGTGGCCTCCATCTCGTCGAGCAGCGTCTCGACCTCCTGGCAGCGAGCGCCATCCGTCATCGCCTCCCGAACCCCTTCGACGACGAGTTCGGCAATCGCTCCGCGCTTGCGGCCGCGCGGGTTGCGGTCTTCGCGCACCACGATGTGGTCGAAGTAGCGCGCCGCGATGCGGCCGAGCTCGCGGATGTCGTCGTCTCGCCGGTCGCCGGCTGTGGCCATTACCCCGATCCGCCGGCCGGTGACCAGCGGTTGAGCGCCTCCCGGCGAAGGCTGTGCCAGCCGCTCCACGAACTCGCCCAGCGCCAGCACCGCCGGCGGGTTGTGGGCATAGTCGACGAGCACCCGGAAGCCATCGAGATCCATGATGTTCAGGCGCCCAGGGGCCATGTAGTAGCTGGTGGTGAACGTCCGGAGCCCCTGCCGGATGTCATGCAAATGGGCGCCAGAAGCCCACGCCGCCCCGGCCGCCGCCAGCGCGTTCTGCACGTTCATGCGCGCGCGACCTTCGAAGGTGGCGGGGATCAGGTGCGTCCACACCAGGGGCATCGACTTCCGGCCCTGGCGCAGGACGATCATCTCGCCGTTGCGCCCGTTCTCGACAGTGACGGAACGTCGCCCACGCGACGCCTGGCGCTTCAGCATCTCGTTGTCCGGATTCATCGAGAAGTAGATCACCGAGCCGGAGCAGTGCCGGCCCATGGGCGCCACGTACGCATCGTCCGCGTTGAGCACGGCGGTCCCGGAGCGCGGCACCGCTTCCACGATCACCTGCTTCACCGCGGCGAGCTGGCGCATCGAGGTGATGCCGCCCAGGCCCAGGTGGTCGCCGGTGACGTTGAGGACCACCGCCACGTCGTTGCGCTGGTAGCCGAGCCCCTCGCGGAGAATCCCGCCGCGCGCGACCTCGAAGACGGCGAAGTCGACCATGGGATTCTGGAGGACGGTCGACGCGGAACGCGGCCCGCTCATGTCGCCGCGCCGGATCAGCCGCCCGTCCACGAATATCCCATCGGTGGAGGTCAGCCCCACCTTGCGGCCCATGCCCTTGAGGATGTGAGTCACCATCCGCGCGGTGGTCGTCTTGCCGTTGCTGCCGGTGATCGACACGATCGGGATGCGCGACGGGGTGGCGGGCGGGAAGAGCATGTCGATGACCGGCTTGGCGACGTACTGCGCCTCGCCCTCGGTCGGATGGGTGTGCATCCGGAAGCCGGGTGCTGCGTTGACCTCCACGATCCCGCCCCCAACCTCGCTGACCGGCTGGCTGATGTCGGGGCACAGGAAGTCGATGCCGGCGATGTCCAGGCCCACTACCCGGGCCGCCAGCTCGGCGATCTCAGCGTTCTCCGGGTGGATCTCCTCCGTGCGGTCGATGCTGATGCCGCCAGTGCTCATGTTGCCGGTGCGCTTCAGGTAGACCCGCTGCCCGCGTGGGGGAATGTCGGTCATGCCGAAGCCCTGCTCGCCCAGGTAG
>VBKA01000180.1 GCA_005879815.1 Chloroflexota bacterium | reverse complement strand
CCGGGACCCTGGTGGGAGCCTCGGGCGCCATCCTCACCCAGCTCATGACTCGCGCCATGAACCGCTCGCTCTTCAACGTCCTGTTCGGCGCGTTCGGCACGGGCGGAGGCGTGATGGCCGCCGGCGAGGAGGGTGAGCAGAACGTGCGCGAGATCAGCGCCGACGATGCCGCGGTGCTGATGGCCTACGGCAAGAAGGTGATCGTGGTGCCCGGGTACGGGATGGCGGTGGCCCAGGCCCAGGGACCGGTTCGCGAGCTGATGGACCTGCTGGTCGACAAGGGCGTCGACGTCGAGTTCGCGATCCACCCGGTCGCGGGCCGCATGCCCGGGCACATGAACGTCCTGCTCGCCGAGGCGAACGTGCCCTACGACCGGCTCAAGGAGATGGACGAGATTAACGACGACTTCCGCGAGGCCGATGTGGCGCTGGTGATCGGCGCCAACGACGTCACGAATCCCGCGGCGCGCACCGACCAGGGATCGCCGATCTACGGCATGCCCATCCTGAACGTCGACCACGCGCAGAACGTGATCGTCCTGAAGCGGTCGATGGCGTCGGGGTTCGCGGGGATCCCCAATCCGCTCTACTCCGAGCCGCAGACGGCGATGCTCTTCGGCGATGCCAAGAAGAGCGTCGAGGCGCTGGTGGCAGGTGTGAAAGCCGCCTAGCCGAGGTGGCCTCGAAGAGCGCGGCTCGCGAGATCCTGCACAACCTTCGGGGTCGACAGCTCTGAAGCCCACCGAGTCGGCCCCGCCGAGGTCCGACGCGCTGGTCGCGGCGGCGATCTCGATGATCGGCTTCGCGGTTGCGTGGCTGGTCGTGATCTGGCTGGCCTACTCGCAGGTCTTCGGACCGGTCGACACGGCCCTCGGAACCGCCCTGCCCCAGCGCTACGGCCACGACGTGCTGGTCGGGAAGCTGCCATACGCCGGGTTCGGTCTCGAGTATCCACCTCTGGCGTTGCCGACTTTTGTCCTGCCCGCGCTCGTGGCTGGACGGTCAGCGAGCGCATTCGCGTATCGGACAGCCTTCGAGGGGGTCATGCTGGCCTGTGGGCTCGCCCTGATTCCGATCGTGATCTTGTCGATCCGGCCGTTCGCCCAACGCCGGCGCGACCTCCTGATCCCGGCCGCGTTTCTCGCCGCCAGCCCGCTCTTGCTTGGGCCCATGATCACCGCCCGATTCGACCTCTGGCCGGCGTTGCTGACGGCCGCGGCGATCGCAGCCGTCCTCGCGGACCGGCCGCGAATCGGGGCGGGCCTCCTCGCTCTGGCGATCCTCGCCAAGGTCTATCCGATCGTCCTCGCGCCGTTGCTGGTCGCGGCTGTGTGGCGGCGTCGCGGCCGATCCGAGGCACTCATCTCGTCGGCGGTCGCGATCGCCGTTGTCGCCGTTGTCCTCGGGCCGTTCCTCGTCGTCGCCCCGGCCGGCACGCTCGAAGCTTTTCGGGTCGCGGTCGTCCGGCCGCTCCAGGTCGAAACCCTCGGCGCGTCCTTCCTGCTCGTTCTGCATGGCGTCGCTGGCACCAGCGTGGAGCTGGTGCATGGCTTCGGGTCGGAGAACCTCGGTGGCACGTTGCCCAAGCTCCTGGCGGTCGCGCAATCAGTGGCGTTGCTGCTCAGTGTTGCGTTCGTCTGGCTTCAATTCACGCGCGGCCCGGGCACCGCGGCGCGACTGCTCGCGTCGATCGCCGCGGCGCTGTGCCTCTATGTCGCGCTGGGGAAGGTGTTCTCGCCGCAGTACCTCATCTGGCTTGTACCGCTTGTCGCGACCGTTCCGCGGCGTGTCGCCCCCCTGGCGATTCCCTGGCTCGCGGTGGTCTTGCTGCTGACGGAGGCGTATTTCCCCATCCGGTTCTTCGATCTCGTGGATCGGCTCGACACCGGCGTCGCCGCGATCGTGCTGCTCCGGGACACCGTCCTACTGGGTCTCGCCTTTTACCTTGTTGGCTGGCGACGGTCCCGTCGGAACTGGGAAACCTCCGCCTCGATGGCCCAGCTCCCTGAACTGGTCCGGGCTCAGGCTGGCGCCGATGTGCAGCCAGGATCTCGTATGGACCAACGAACCACGGGCCGGACCGCTCGAAGGCCTCTTACCGGCTGAACGTGCAGCCTTAGTCGCGGCCCGGCCATCGAAGCGGCGCTCCCGGCTGTTTCGCGATCGCTCAGTAGACGATTCGAGACGCCAAGCGCACATCGCCCCGAGCGATGGCGGAGCCCGTGGCTAGATCGCGCCTGCGAACGTCGCGAAGCCGATCATGCCGACCAGGTACAGCGCCAACGCGACCGCGGAGTCGACCCCTATCGGTCCAATTCGCCGCCGAGGCCTGGCGATCAGCCCCCACACGAACACCACCGTCAGCAGGATCCCGAGCCCGGTCAGGTAGATGTCCACGGCCGTGATCTGCGGCAGGACGGCGTTCCCGGAGAGGAGCCCAGCCCACAGGAAGAGGACGGGCAGGAACGCATTGCCGCCGAAGATGTCGCTCACCGCCAGCTGGTAGTCGCCCATCCGCACCGAGGCGATGCCGGTGCTGACTTCCGGCAGGGCGGTCGACGCCGCCAGCACCGTTGCGCCGAAGACGACGCCGGACAGACCAAACCCATCGGCCAGCCGCTCACCGCTCTGCTCGAGGAGCAGGCCGGCCCCAAGGGTCACGACCGAGGCCACGCCGAAGCGGAGCAGCACGCGCTGCCCGCCGACCTGCATCGCCCTGGACGCGCGGACCTCCGCGGCGTGGCCTCGCTGCACGTCCTGACCGCCCGGAGCGTTGCCGGCCGCGTGCCAGGGCAGCGTGTTGCGCGAGCGCGCGATGAGCCAAAGCCCGGCGACCCAGATGGCGGCGATGAGCAGCTCGCCCGGACCGATCCGCGCGAAAACCAGGGTGCTTGGCAGGAAGTGGCCCATCACCGAGATGATCAGCACCGCGATCACCAGCGCGCCCTCCAGCACCAGTACCAGCGAGGCGGCGCGATAGGTGAGCGGCGGGCCGCTGCGCAGGCTGGCGTCGAGCACCACGAGCACCATGGTCTGGATGGCGATGCCGCCCAGGATGTTGCCGATGGCGATTCCCAGGTCGCCGCTGACCGCGGCCCCGGTCGTGATCGCGATCTCCGGCAGGTTGGTGGTGATGGCCAGGATCAGGAGGCCGCCGATCGCCTCTCCGAACCCAAAGCGGCGCTCGAGGGCATCGGTGGTGTCCGAGAGCCAGATGCCGGCCAGCCAGACGGCCGCAGCCGAGCCGATGAAGAGCGCCCCGGCCAACAGCATCGACGTGCCGGCGAACATGCCGCTAGGCTAGCCGCTCGTGGAATCGCGCTGGGTCGCACTCGACGTGGGCGAGACGCTCATCGATGAGACGCGGGTCTGGTCGGTGTGGGCAGACCTGCTGGGCGTTCCCCGGCTGACCCTGATGGCCGCCCTCGGCGCGGAGATCGCCACGGGAGGGGACCATCGGACCGCGTTCGAGATCGTTGGAGCGCCGCATTGGCGTGAGCTGTTGCCCCGTGCCGAGGATCTCTACGGTGGCTTCCAGCCGGTTGACTGCTACCCCGACGCCTTGCCGGCTGTGCAGGAGCTGTGCGCCCGGGGCTA
>VBKA01000179.1 GCA_005879815.1 Chloroflexota bacterium | reverse complement strand
AGGTGGCCCGGGTCACCGCTGCATACTGACATCGGCGTGCCAGATCCGGGAATAGATTCATTCATGCGATGACCAACGATCCCGCGCGCACCGTCGAGCGCACCTACCTCGCCCTGACGCTGCTCACCACGCTGGCTGCCTCGTTTATCTGGGGCATCAACACCCTCTTCCTGCTAGACGCAGGCCTGAACAACGCGGAGGCGTTTGCCGCGAACGCATTCTTCACCGTCGGCCAGGTCATCTTCGAGGTGCCGACCGGCGTGGTGGCCGACACCCGCGGCCGGCGATTCTCGTATGTGCTGGGCGCCGCGACGCTGCTCGTCTCCACCCTCCTGTACCTGGTGATGTGGCAGCTCCATGCGGCGCTGTGGGGCTGGGCGATCGCCTCGATCCTGCTCGGCCTTGGGTTCACCTTCTTCTCGGGTGCGACCGAGGCCTGGCTGGTCGACGCGCTCAACGCGACCGGCTTCCAGGGCCACCTGGAGCACGTCTTTGGCCGAGCGCAAACCGTGGGGGGCGCGGCCATGCTGGTTGGGTCGGTGGCCGGGGGGTTCGTCGCGCAGCTCACCAACCTGGGGGTGCCCTACATCCTCCGCGCCGCGCTGCTGGGCGTCACGCTGATCGTCGCACTGCGGTACATGCGTGATCTCGGCTTCACGCCGCAGCGAGATGTGAGCCCAGTGGCGGCCATACGCAACGTGATCCGCGGCTCCGTGGACGGCGGATTCCGCAAACCTCCGGTCCGATGGCTGATGCTTGCGGCACCGTTCGCCTCCGGGGTGGGCTTCTACGTCTTCTATGCCTCGCAGCCGTACCTGCTCGAGCTGTTCGGGAATAAGAGCGCGTATGGCATCGCGGGCCTGGCGGCAGCCATCGTGGCCGGCGCAGGGATCGTCGGGGGACTGCTCGTATCGCGAGTCCGTCGCTTCTTCCGCCGCAGGACCGATGCGCTGATCCTGGGCGGGATCATCAACGTGGTGGTGCTGGCGGCGATCGGGTTGATCGGCAGCTTCTGGCTCGCGCTGGCGCTGCTCACTGGGTGGGCGCTTGTCTTCGCCATCACCGGACCGATGCGCCAGGCATTCATGAACGGCCTCATCCCATCCGAGCAGCGCGCGACGGTCCTCTCGTTCGACTCCCTGATGGGGTCCGCGGGCGGCGTGGTGATCCAGCCCGGCCTCGGGCGTGCTGCGGATGTCTACGGCTATGGCGCCTCATTCGTGATCGCCGCGGTCATCCAGGCCCTCGCAATCCCGTTCGGCATCCTCGCGCGTCGTGAGCACGCCGCCTCGGATCCGATCGATGACGAGGCCGGGCCGGCGCGCCTCGTTCCCGAGCCTGACCTTCTCGGCCCCGGCATCGGCGATCCCGGCGTCAGCGATCCCACGCATAGCCGCTGAGACGCCTCAGGACTTTCTGGGCCGATGCGGTCGTCTCAGGGCAGGGACCTTGCTCGTGAGACGAGCCCTGCGACCGGGAGCGCGTCCCTCCTCGGTCACAAGTTTACCGACCGCTGACCTCCGGACCGGGGAGCGCAGGCTCCTCGGTCACAAGGCTCACGACGTGAGCCACTTCCTGGGCGTGTCGGTCGCATTTTGACCCGCAAGGCGCGTGACCCCGCCGCGCCGCCTTGACCCACCCCGCGATGATGGGCGCGCATGGGGAGGTGTCACCCCAGCGAATGAGCCACGAGGAGCCCGAGCATGGTGAGGATCGTTTTCGTCGGCCTGGCGCTGGCCGCATCCCTGGCGGCTTGTGGCGGATCCGCGCCGTCGTCTACGGCGCAGGCCGCTCTCGAGCATCAGGCGGACATGTACGCGATCGACCAGATCGAGGTGAAGTGGCACAAGGCGGCATCGACGCACGACATTGATCTGATGATGTCGTTGTGGGCAGACAACGCGACGTTCAACATCGGCGCCCAGACGCTCAGCGGCAAGGATCAGATCCGGAATTTCTTCCTCACCAAGGCGGCGCCCTTCCAGCCCGGAAACCATTGGGTTTCTGAAACGCCTGCATACAAGATTCAAACCACTGTCAACGGGAACAAGGGCACCCTCTACTTTGAGTGCCACTACGTCGATCCGGCCACCAGGAAGGTGAAGGCGGTGGTGGCCGCTAACCAAGAGGTCGCGCGCATCAGCGGCACGTGGCTGATCACCAGCTCGATCAGCGCATCGCCCGAGCTGGGCGCGTAGCGCAGGTACTCGTTTGGTTCAAGAGGATGCTGATGCGAGGGTGCAATAGCTCGGCAGGTCACCATGCTGAGCCGGGCTGACAATCCGCTCATCCGCGCGGTGGGTCGGATGCCGGCCAGGGTCCAGACGAAGCTGTTCATCGCGTTCGTCACGATCGTGGCGCTGCTCGTCGTCCTGCTTCTCCTCAGCCTCAGGGTCCTGGGCGAGTCCAACGCCAGGGTCGAAACCCTTGGACAGCTCCAGCAACGTGCGACGAAATACCAGGAGCTCCAGACCGATGCCGCCCAGCTCCGGCTGATGCTGACGATCCGCGCCGGTGGCACGGATCTCAAGGTCTGGGCTGGCGACAGCCCATCGTCGGGTTTTAAGGGTGACGTTCTCCTCGCGATCGATCAGGCCACACAGGTCTCGACCGTTTCACGCATGGGCACCGACCTGGGGCAGCTCGGATTCGAGCCCCCCGGCGACGAGCAGAAGACCCTGGCTCAGATCCGAGGCGATTACAGCCAGTTCACGGACGTGATGAATACGATCACGAGCTTCGACAAAGGCGGCAATCCGACGCAGGGGATGAACCTTCAGCGCTCGCGCGCGGAGCCGCTCGCCGAACACCTCAAGGCCTTGACTGCCGGATTGGCGGGCACGACCCAGGGCCTGACGGAGGCCACCATCCGCCAGAGCGCGACGGCATTCGCCGACTCGCAACGCCTGTTCGTTGCCGTCGCGGTCGCAAGCATCCTCCTGGCCCTGGCCCTCGGCTACATCATCTCGTGGTCGCTCATCGGTCCCATCAAGCGGATGGAGAGCCGACTTGCGGCGATCGCGTCGGGTGATTTCTCGGGTCATGTGACCATTTCGAACCGCGATGAGCTTGGCGCGCTGGCCGCCAACATCAATGCCATGAACGACGAGCTCGGGCGCCTTTACAAGGAGCTCGAGGCCGCCAGCCGCCACAAGACGGAGTTCCTGGCCAACATGTCGCACGAGCTGCGGACCCCGCTGAACGCAATCATCGGCTTCTCCCAGGTTCTCCGCGAGAAGATGTTCGGCGAGCTCAACGAGAAGCAGGCGGATTACCTCGACGATATTCTGAGCTCCGGTCAGCACCTCCTGAACCTCATCAATGACATCCTCGATCTCTCGAAGGTCGAGGCGGGCCGGATGGAGCTCCAGGCTTCTGCCTTCCCGCTCGCCGAGGTCGTGGAGAACTCCCTATCCATGGTCCGGGAACGTGCGACGCGCCAGGGCGTCGCGCTGCTCACGCACGTCGATCCATCCGTGGGCCTGCTGGACGCTGATGAGCGCAAGATCAAGCAGATCCTGTTCAACCTGCTGTCGAATGCGGTGAAGTTCACTGCTGACGGCGGGCGAGTCACCCTCGCGGCGCGGACCGTCGACGACAGCGTCGAGATCTCTGTCGCCGACACGGGGGTGGGCATCGGTCCAGAAGAGCAGGTCAGGATCTTCGACGAGTTCTACCAGGTCGGGCCAGGAACGACCCAGGAGGGA
>VBKA01000169.1 GCA_005879815.1 Chloroflexota bacterium | reverse complement strand
ATCCCGTAGAAGAGGAGGGCGATGCCCAGGTCCTTGCTGATGACCACCATCACCATCACGATTCCGAAGATCGCCAGCATCGGGAGCAGGTACGGCAGCGGGGGGATCTTGATGGGACCGATGCGCCGATGGGCGCCAGCCAGCAGCGCACGCTTCTCCGCCAGGTAGCCGGCGATGAAGACGACGAGCACGATCTTGATCGCCTCGCCCGGCTGGAAGGTGACTGGACCGATGCTCAGCCACAGTCTGGCGCCGTTGAGCTCGTTGCCGAACAGGAAGGTGATGACCAGCAGCCCGGCGCCGGCGAGCGCCCAGGTGTACTTGTAGTGGCGGAGGATCCCGTCGTCGCGGAAGAAGACGGCGATCGCCACCATGGCCACCAGGCTCACCGCGAACCAGACGAGCTGCGTCTCCGCCATGCCCACGGAGAAGCCGAACAGGTTCATGCCCGCCAGCGTCTGGGGAAGCCGGTTGAGCATCACCAGCCCCACGCCACCAATCGTGGCGGCCAGTGGCAGGAGCAGCTGGTCGCCGCGGTGCCCGAGCAGCACCAGCGCCACGTGCGCGCCCAGGACCAGGCCGATGTAGGCGATCGCCAGTCCCAGGGGTCCCGGGTCCAGCTTCCCGACCGCGACGATGTGCGCCAGCGCGAAGCCGAGCGGCACCATCACCACCAGCGGGAGGAGGAGACGGAGCTCAGTGCCGCGCCAGCTGGTCTGCATCGGCTAGCGCTCCAGTCGCATCCGCACGCGGCCGATCATCAGCTCGTCACCGTAGCTCAACGCCACCGGCCGGTCGATCCGATGCCCGTTGACGTAGGTCCCGTTGGTGCTTCCCTGGTCCTCCACGAACCACGACCGACCGCGGAACGTGAGCATCGCGTGTGCCGCGCTGGCGAAGTCGTCTTCGACAAAGATGGTGCTGTTGACGTTCCGGCCGATCGAGTTGATGGGGCCCAGAGCGATGGCCCTTCCAACCGGCGGCTCGTCCTCCGGGGATTCGAGGACGGTGAGGCGCCCGATCCCCTGTCGAGCCGCCTCGCGCGCGCGCTCCGCGCTGCGCAGGTCTCGGAGGAGGGAGCGTCCAAAGGCAAAGAGGACCAGGTAGAGGAGCCCGACGAACGTCAGCTGAGCGACCAGGATCAGGATGCGGAGGGTCTCCTCCGTCGTCATCCGTGGATCCCGAACTCGATGGTGGTGCTCCCGACTTGAATGACGTCCCCCGGTCCCAGGGCCACCTCCTGCACGGCCTGGCCGTTGACCATCGACCCATTGCGGCTGCCGAGATCCACGAAGCCGTACGCGCCGTGCTGGAGCTTCAGCTGGCAGTGATGCCTGCTCACCATGGGATCGTCGACGATGACGTCGTTGTCGCTTGCGCGTCCGATGGTGATCAGGGGACCGCCGAGATCGAACTGAACCGGGTCCTGGCCCTGAGTCGCGACGAGCAGGTACGCGCGCCGCGCCGAGTCTGGCGCGGCGTCTTCGCGCGTCGAGAGCACCACCGTGTCAGAGGTGACGGGCGCAGATGGCTCCCGGTGTCGCCGTTCGCCTGCATCGTCCACGACCCTGGCCGCGATGCGGATGTCGCCGCGGCGGATGCTGCGATCAGCGTTGAGATGGACCCGCGGCCTGGCGACGAGGGTGTAGCGCTCATGGCGTGCACGCGTCAGGACGCCGTGCGCGAGGTCGTCCTCGAGAGCGGCGCGGTACGACTCGAAGGACGCGAAGTCCGTGGGATGGAGGTGCAGCACGTACTGGTTGGGGACGATCACGCCAACGTCGCCGAACGACTTGTTGGTGTCCATGGCGCGGCACCCAGTCGACCGGCGGGAGCCTCGAAGAGGTGCTCGAGGAAGCCCTCGACACGCTGGAGGATGCCCACGCGGCCGATGCTAGCACGCAGGCCGGAACGCCCTGGGGAGCGCTCCATCGGTCCTGCTGAGCTCTGCAAGGTCGGTACCAATGGTCTACCAGGGGGTACCAAAGCCCCCGTCGGGGCCCTTGTCGAGCGTCGCTATACTTTGCGCCCCTGATGCTGCCACCGGGACGCGAGGCGTCATGCCCGAAGCACTAACCGAATCCTTCTGCGAACGCTGCGGTACGCGCTACGAGTTTCCTGCGCCCGCCAAGCTGAGCACGCTTCGCAAGACCCGCGGCCTGGTCTCCGGGTTCAAGAACTACATCATGAGCCAGGACGCCCTGAGCGACACCATCGATGACGCCATGCGCTCCGAAGAGGAGACGGTGGCGTCGCATCAGCTCGAGGCCTTCCACGCCGCGTTCAGCTTCTGCATCGACTGCCGGCAGTACGCCTGCACCAACTGCTGGAACGAGAGCGCTGGCCGTTGCCGGAGCTGCGTCCCGATCCCGGGCGTCGACGACCTCGAGGACCGGATGGAGGCCGCGTACCTGGCAGACCACCAGGCCATGCATGCCGAAGCTGTCGCCGGCGCCCTGGAAGCCGATGAGATCTCGCGCCGGCTTGGCGTGGAAGCATGGCCGGAAAGCGACCTTCCCGAGGTGGCCGCCACCAACGGCCATGAGCCGATCGAGTCGGTCGCCGCCGGGCCGACCATCGAGGTCGAGCCGGAGCCGGTAGCGGCCGAGGTCGCGGCGCCGGTCGAGCCGGAGCCGGTAGCGGCCGAGGTCGCGGCGGAGGTCGAGCCCGAGCTGCATCCCATTCTTGCATGGGAAGACGACGCGGAGATCACGCTCCGGCCGGCCATCGAGGAAGCACTGCCCGAGCCGGAGGCGGAGTGGGTTGCTGCCGAGCTGGAGGCGGAACCGGTGTTCGCCGAGGCCGAGCCGGAGTTCGAGCCGGAGCCCGTGGCGGCCGAGGTCGAGCCCGAGGCCGTGGCGGCCGAGGCCGAGCCGGAGCCCGTGGCGGCCGAGGTCGAGCCAGAGCCAGTTGCGGCCGAGGTCGAAACAGAGCCGGTGGCCGCCGAGCCCGAGCCCGTTGCGGCCGAGGTCGAGCCGGAGCCCGTGGCGGCCGAGGTCGAGATGCTGGGCGAGCCCGAGCCCGTGGCGGCCGAGGTCGAGCCAAAGCCGGTGGCCGCCGAGGTCGAGCCCGAGCCCGTGGCGGCCGAGGTCGAGCCCGAGCCGACGCCGCTCGCGCCGCCTACGCCCATCCGCCCGCCCCACAAGATCACGCCGATCTCCGAGACGATCATTCGCATCCCGCGCGCCCAGCCGCTCCCGCCGACCGCCCAGCCCGAGGCCATCGACGACGAGGCCCTGGCTGCCCGTCGCGCCCAGCTGGACGTGCTGGGAATCGACGATCCCGGAGTGGGCAGGGTCGCGCCGGCGCGCAACGTCCTGCCCTACCGGTCGAGCGGCGCGGGCGTCAGCCCGTCTGACCTTGTTCAGCGCACGCTCGGCGGGTCCAGCGCGCTATGGGCTGCATCCGCTCGCGAGGTGGCTTCGGCGCGGAGCGCCGTTGCCGTCCAGAACTGTGGCAGCTGTGGCCTCTCGCTATCGGCGAGCGCCCGCTTCTGCCGTCGCTGCGGGACGCGCCAGGCTCGTTCTGCCTGACGTCCGCGGCGCTACTCCTTGGCTGGGGTAGCAGCGCCCTCGGTTCCTGTGACCTTCGGCTTCTCCGCGCCTTCCCGGCTATCGGCGCCCGAACCTCCGCCGTCGGACCGCTTGGACGGGGTCGCCTTTGAGCCCTGACCCGATTCTCCGCCTGTGGATGCAGCGCGGGAGTCGTTCCGGTAGAAGCCGCTCCCCTTGAAGATGATGCCGGTCGGGTGCAGGACGCGCCGCAGCTGACCCCCGCAATGCGCGCAGGTCGTCGGGCCATCCTCGAGCATCGAGTGGATGACTTCGGTGATGCGGCCGCATTGGCGGCACTGATAGTCGTAGGTCGGCATGCTCGGCATCCATGCCCGGCTTGGCGGGCTACTCAGTTCGACGGGCTACCGCCGCACCGGTGGGCGCGGCGGCGCGAATCATGCCAGCCGGACGGACGCCTCGCAACGAACTCGCCGGGACCAGTCGAGTGCC
Organism: Chloroflexota bacterium; assembly: GCA_005879815.1. GTDB lineage: Bacteria > Chloroflexota > Limnocylindria > QHBO01 > QHBO01 > CF-82. The sequence goes on along the minus strand of VBKA01000169.1, from coordinate 4,896 downwards.
GCCTGGCTCAGGCGTTGGTGGCGCGGGCTCCAAGCCGCATCCACCACGGTCGCGCGGCGGTTGCCACCTTGGGCATGGGCGGCTGCGTGACCAGTCGGGCCACGTTGTGCAGATCCTGGGCGATCTTCTCCTTGGGGAACTTGAGGATCACCGGGTGGCCCTCGTTTGAGGCCATCACCGCCTTCGGCCCGTTCGAGACGATGGTCGCCGACACCGGCAGGCCCAGGGTCTTGCTCATGTCCCCGACGGCGATCCCGTGGTTCGCGCGATTGACGACGACTCGCACGATGTCTCCCAGGCCGACCTCGCGGGCCAGCGCCAGGAACTGGGCACTGTTGCGCAGGGCTCCCACCTCGGGCGTCACGACCAGAAAGATCTCGGTCGCCAGGGTCAGCATCGCCATGGTCCGGTCGTCGTAACCGGGATGGTTGTCAACCACGATGTAGGCGTGGTTCGCCTTTCCCCATCGCAAGGCCGCGAGCAGGAGGTCCACGGTGATCTTCTCAGAGTCGCCGGGGTCGGTCCCCCATGTGAGCACGCGCACTCCGGTCTCGGAGTGGACCGCGGTGACGTGCTCGAATGCGAGATCGGTCCATTCCGCGGGAGGGCTGTCCGCGAGGTCGATGAGTCCCTTCTTGGCCGGCACCTCGAGGACGGCGGTCACGTTTCCGACCCCGACATCGGCATCAAACAGGAGCACCCGGTCACGGGTCTGCTCGCGGAGCGCGACGGCCATGTTGACGGCGATGGTGGTCTTGCCGACCCCGCCCTTGGGGGCGAAGACGCTGATTACACGCCCTTCGCCCATCATCGGCACGTCGCCCATCTCAGCGGCCATGGCGGCGGCATCTCCTGGAAGCGTGCGGCCAGTGCGTATGAGCATGGCCTGGAGGCGATAGATGAGCGCCTCGGGGGGACACGGCTTCATGGCGTATTCGTCGCCACGCGTCCCGTACTCAGGAGGCTCGTTCCCGAAGATCAGAATGGTCGGAACGCTCCGACCGTCGTGAAGGGTGGCGTGCAGCTGTTGCGCCACTTCGGGCTGCTCGTCGCAGTCGATGGCTGCCAGGTCGACGTGTGGGCCCGATTCGTCGAGGCGAACCGGCTCGAAACCCGCTCGGCGCAGAGCGGCCTCGGCGGCGGCGAGCTCGCCGTCGGGCAGCGCGAGCAGGACGTTTGGTCGCTCCATAGTTCCTTCCGATGCAGTTCGGTGTGTTCCGGATCGCATCAGTGTCCGCGGGCCCCCTTGGAGCGACAATGGGACTCAGGCGTAGTACCCGGACGCCGAAGGTACTGGTCAGATTGTTGAGCGGCTACGTGCCGCGGGCCATCCGCATCCCGCACTTGGGGCAGTAGAAGGCGCTGGCGCTCTGCGATTCGAATCCGCAGTGCGCGCACGCCAGGCCACCGGAGGGACCGGCCGCGGGCGTGATCCGTGCGTGATCCGCGGTTCCCAGGCTGTACCCGGAAGCGAGGACCTGCTGATACAGCGAGCTGAGCAGGCGTTGACCGATGCGCTCTGTGTCACCCCGCTGGCCCTTGCCTCCCCAGCCCACCACTGAGCGCACGATGAGCTCGCCGGATAGCTCGTCGAAGTGGCTGGCGAGTCCACCCACCACCGCGTGGTAATCGGGGTAGCCGCTGGTGTCGGTCTCCCCGTGCAGCAGGCCAGAGAAGAACGTGTCAACGGTCATGTCGAGGGCATCGGTCATCTCGAGCACGTAGAGCGCATGACGGGCGATGGGGCCCAGGTCGCGGCGGGCCAACACCCATTGCTGCATCTCGTTGAAGCGTTCGACGGCCGGCGTGGCGTCGCTGTACTCCAGGGGGAGCGGCTCGATGATCTCGATGGGCGTGTCCGAGAGGGGCTCGACGATCTGCGGGAGCATCTTGAACACCGCTGGATCGGTGCCCATTCGGAGGCCGTCGCTGCTGCGGGCCATGTAGGCCAGCTTCAGCGCGTACTGCTGACCGGTCACCTCCTCGACCATCGGCGTCGGCGGCGGGGGTGGTGACTCAGCCTTCTTGCGTTTCAGGAACGACATGCGCGGGGACCTTGCTTCGAAGCGACGCGGATTCTAGCAGCCGCCCGCTGAGCGGCCCGACCGAGACCCATCTCCATCAGCCGCGCAGCTGGCGCAGCTCCCCCTCGAGCTCGCGCAATCGGTTCCGCTCCCGGTCGACGACCTCCGCCGGCGCCTTGCTGGTGAAATCGCTGTTGGCGAGCAGGGCCTGGAGGCGCGTGATCGACTGCTCGATGCGCTCCTTCTCATCCTGGCGGTGCTGGGTCGCAGCGCCAGCCTCCTCCTCCTCCTCCTCGGATCGCAGCCACGCCGGACCGAACGGGGTCGGCATGGCGCCATCCGCAGGCGGGCGCACCGAACCAGCCGCACGGATGGTGAAGGGCTGCACGCGCGCCAGCGCTTCGACGTATTGCCTCGCCCGTTCCGCGCGATCGCCATCCTGAGTCTCCTGTGCGAGCAGCACGAGCGGCACTCGCTGCCCGGCAGGCACGCCCGACTTCAGGCGGGCGTTACGGATGGACCGAATGAGCTCCGCAACGCCGCTAAACTCGGCTTCCGCATCCAGGTCGCGCGCGCCCGGTTCGGGCCAGTGCGCGGTCACCAGGAGCTGGTCGTCTCCCGTCACCTGGCCATCGGTGGCGTGCAACGACTCCCAGATCGCCTCCGTGATGAACGGCAGGATCGGGTGTAGCAGTCGCAGCATGTCCGCCAGTGTCCCGGCCGCGCACCGCCAGACACGAGCCCGATCGCTGGCCGCCGCTCCCTCGCGGCGCATCTCGACTTTCGCCATCTCGAGGAACCAGTCACAGAAGTCGTTCCACGCGAACTCGTAGGTGGCGGCCACATAGGCGCCCAGGTCCAGGCCATCGAGCGCCGCGGTCGCGCGCTCGATCGTCGCTGCGCGCCGCGAGTCGATCCAACGCTCGGCCAGGGACGCCTCGCCAGACGGGGGCGCCATCGGCTCGGGCCGAGACGTCACGACGAATCGAGCGGCATTCCACAGCTTGTTGCTGAAGTTGCGCCCGCCTTCGAGCTTGGCCCGAGTCAGGCGCTGGTCTGCCCCGGGCGAGGTGCCAACCACCAGCGCGAAGCGCAGCGCATCGGCCCCGAGCTCCTCGATGACTTCGAGCGGGTCGAGTACGTTGCCCCGCGTCTTGCTCATCTTTACGCCGCCCTGGGCGCGCACCAGGCCGTGCAGGTAGACGGTGGCGAACGGCTCGATATCCGTGCAGAAGAGTCCCATCATCATCATCCGCGCCACCCAGAAGAAGAGGATGTCGTAGCCCGTCTCCATCAGCGTGGTCGGGTAGAAGCGAGCCATGTCGGGCGTCGCGTCCGGCCAGCCAAGCGTGCTGAACGGCCAGAGCGCGCTGCTGAACCAGGTGTCGAAGATGTCGCTCTCCTGTGTCAGCTCCGTCGCCGGACGTCCACACTCAGCGCAGGTATCCGGCCCGGCGAGCGCGTCGGTCACGGTGATGTGCCCGTCCGGGCAATACCACGCCGGAATCCGGTGTCCCCACCACAGCTGACGTCCCACCGCCCAGTCGTGGATGTTCTCCATCCAGTGCGAGTACACCTTCTCAAAGCGGTCGGGCACGATCCGCGTACGTGCCTCGTGCACGGATGCCAGGGCTCGCTCCGCAAGCGGCTTGACGTTGACGAACCACTGGACGCTCAGGCGCGGTTCGACCACCGTGTCGCAGCGCTGGCAGTGGCCGACCACCATCTGGTGCGGCTCCTCCGACTCCAGGTCCCCCATCTCCCGCAGCCGCTCCACGATCGTGCGCCGCGCTGCGTAGCGGTCGAGGCCGGCGAACTCGCCGCCGTTGTCGTTGATGCGAGCCTCGTCGTCCAGGATGGAGATGGCCGGCAGATCGTGCCGCTTCCCGAGCTCGTAGTCGTCGGGGTCGTGCCCGGGGGTGATCTTCACGGCACCCGTGCCGAAGTCGCGGTCCACCATCTCGTCCGGCACGATCGGGAGGCGGCGACCCAGGAACGGGAGGATCGCCTGGCGCCCAACCAGGGCGCGGTATCGCTTGTCCTTGGGATGCACGGCCACCGCCACGTCGCCGAGCAGCGTCTCAGGCCGCGTGGTGGCGATCCGAATCCACGCCTCGGGGTCGGGCGTGCCGTCCTCGCGAGCCAGGTGGTAGCGGATTGTCCACAGGCTGCCCACCTCCTCCCGATGGACGTTTTCGAGGTCGCTCAGCGTCGTCTGGCAGCGCGGGCACCAGTTGATGAGCGCCTCCCCGCGGTAGGCGAGACCCGCGTCCCAGAGGCGCTTGAACGCGGTACGCACCGCGCGAGCACTGACCTCGTCCATGGTAAATCGCTCGCGGGTCCAATCGACGCTGACGCCCAGGCGTCGGTGCTGGCCGCCGATGTAGTCGCGCGTCTCCTCCATGAAGCGCCACATCCGGTCCAGGTAGCGCTCCCGGCCAAGCGACTGCCGCGTCTCGCCTTCCGCGGCGATGATCTGGTCGAGCACGAACTGGGCGGCGATCGAGGCGTGGTCCACCCCGGGCAACCACAGCGTGTCGTCACCCCGCATGCGGTGGTAGCGGACCAGCGTGTCCTGCACCGTGGACCCCAGGGCATGGCCGATGTGCAGCGCGCCGGTCACATTGGGCGGCGGCTGGATGACCACGAAGCGCTCCGCGCCCGGCTCCTGGCTGGGCGTGAAGGCGCCGCTCTCAAGCCAGCGCTGATAGATCCCCGGCTCGACGGCAGCGGCGTCGTAGCGCGGGGCAAGCTCGCGGTTCGTCGTCGCCGTCGTCATGGCTGAGCTCCTCTCTTCGACAGCTTGGTTCCAGGACACCAAAAACCCGCTCGCCGAAGGACGAGCGGGTGCCTCGTGGTACCACCTTCGTTC
>VBKA01000001.1 GCA_005879815.1 Chloroflexota bacterium | reverse complement strand
CCGGACAGTTGTCGCACATCGGTCGGAAACCGAAGGAGGCGCATGTCGACCGTCCGGCGCCGAGTGATCCTGGCGCTCGCGCTCCTCCTTGCCGTCGCGCTCCTGCCTCGAGGCGCCGTACCGGCGCACGCCGAGGATCCGGATGTCAACGGCGCGATCGCCCAGCAGCGGCAGCTGCAGGCGGAGCTCGACCGACAGCGCGGCCAGCTCGCTTCGCTGCTCGCCGACCAGGCCAGCCTTGGGGCAAGCCTGCAGCAGCTGCGCGGCGACCTCTCCGCGGTGGGCGTGGCGATCGCGGACGCCGAGGCCCAGCTGCAGTTCCTGGGCGACCAGCTGGCGCAGTCCCGAGCGGAGCTGGCCGCTGATCGAGCCCAGCTGGGCACCCTGTCGCGCGACCTCGCGGCGGTGAAGGTCCAGATCGACCACAACCAGGAAGCGCTGGCTTCCCGCGAGTCACTCCTCCAGGATCACCTGCGGCACGCGTACGCCCAGAGCCAGGTCTCGATCCTGGAGGTGATCCTTTCCTCGGAGTCCTTCGCCGACACGGCGCGCGAGCTGGGCGACATGCTCGCACTGAGCGATGCCGATCGGACGCTGGCCGACGAGATTCGCGTGGCTCGCGACCAGCTCGAGGTGCGCCGGTCGACGCTGCATGACGGTCGCGCGATCTACAGCGGGCTGGCCCGGGAGGCCAAGGCGCGGGCACGGGAGCTCAGCGTGCAGCAGGCGCAGCTCGACGCGGCGCGAGTCGCCTTGGCGGGGAAGCAGATCAAGCTACGGAAGCTCCAGGCGGATCAGCAGGCGCAGCTCGCCGCGGCCGCCCGCGACGCGGATGCGTATCGGCGCCTGATCGCCGCACAGGAGGAAGCGGTCGCGGGCCAGGCCGAGCTCGTCGCCCGCCTGAAGGAGCAGGCGCTAACGCTGGACATCGCCTATCACGGGCGATTTGCGTGGCCGCTTATCGGGGACTTCGTGGTCACCCAGGAGTTCGGGCCGACGATCTACGAGTTCTTCCACCGCGGGATCGACATCGCCTACTACCGGCCCATGTGCGGGGGCAAGATCTACGCCGCGGCTGACGGCGTGGTGCTCGCCGATGGCCGCCCAAAGGCGGAGTGGGGTGACACCGCGATCGGGGTGATCATCGGTCACAGCCAGCGCCTCCAGACCTGGTACTGGCACCTGGCCAGCGAAGTGGTGTCGGTCGGGCAGCAGGTGCATGTGGGGGACCTGATCGGCTACGAGGGCGCCACGGGCTGGGCAACTGGCTGCCACCTGCACTTCCAGGTCATGTTCAACGACCAGCCGGTGAACCCGCGCCTCTACCTTCCCTGACCCTTCACCGCTCATTCGACCCGGTGGCGCGACCCCTGCTACCGTAGCGCGCGATGCATCCAGCCATGCAGCGGCGGCGCCATCGGCTCATGATCCGTCGCACCACCAGTCGGAGTGGTCGGCGCAAGGGTGTCACCACAGCCCTGCTCGTGGTGGCCATCTCCTTCGTGGCCCTGATCGGCGGCTCGGTCCTGGGCACCGGGGGCGCGATGTTCGCCGCGTACAACTACTTCGCGGCGGACCTGCCCGCGCCCAACATCCTTGACGGCATCCAGCTTCCGCAGTCGACACTCGTGTACGACCGGACCGGGAAAACGCTCCTGGCGCGCTTCGAATGCCAGAACCGCGAGTCGGTGGTCTTCAGGGACGTGCCGAAATGGGTCGTCGACGCTACGGTCGCGACCGAGGACAAGACCTTCTGGTCGAACAGCGGCGTGGACCTGAATGCCACGATTCGCGCCTTTCTCGCAAATGCTGCCGCTGGCCATATCGTCCAGGGCGCTTCGACCATCACGCAGCAGGTGATCAAGTACGCGGGCTCGATCAAGGAGGCGCAGGCCAAGGTCTCGGCCCCAAGCCCGGTGCCAAGCGCCCAGGCGCAGGCCGAGGCGCAGGCGCAGGCGCAGGCCAAATCAGTCGTCGACGTCTGCAAGCCGCCGGAGCTGGCGTTCCTCAGTGGCCATGGCTACGTCGACAAGATCAAGGAGAACATCCTGGCGTTGCAGGTCACGGCGGCGTACCCGGGTCGTGCCGGCAAGGAGAAGATCCTCGAAACCTACCTCAACCTGATCTTCTATGGAAATGGTTCGTACGGGATAAAGGCAGCGGCCGCCAACTACTTCGGCCTGACCGATCTCCGCAAGATCACCCTCGCGCAGGCCGCCTTCCTCGCCGGCATCCCTCAGCAGCCCACGACGTTCGACCCGTACCAGAACCCGAATGGGGCGAAGCCCGTCATCGTGCGGCGCAACCAGGTACTCGACTCAATGCTGGCCAACAACTACATCACTAAGGCGCAGCACGACAAGGCGGTGGCAACCACGTGGAAGCAGATGCACCCCTCGCGAGTGTCGAGCATCCTCAAGGAGCCGCAGTTCAGCTTTCGGGTCGAGGGCGAGGCCGAGCAGATCCTGGCGCGCCTCGGTTACAAAAACCCGGCACAGGAGTTCCGAACCGGCGGGTTCCGGGTCATTACCACCCTCGACTACGGCCTGCAGCAGACCGCCAAGGCCGAGGTGGTCAAGTGGGTCAACCAGCTCAAGCCCAAGAACGTCAACAATGGGGCGCTGGTGGCGCTGAACTCGGCGACCGGCGAGATCATCGCCTACGTCGGCAGCGTCGACTACTACAACCGGAAGGATCCGCGCGTCCAGGGCCAGTTCGACGTGGCAGGGTTGGGGCGCCGCCAGATCGGCTCGGCCTTCAAGCCGATCACCTACACCTCAGCCTTCCAGTCGCGGAAGGTCAACGTCGCGACCATGCTCGTCGACGCCACCACGAACTTCGGCCGCAACTACATCCCGCAGAACGCGGACCTCAACCAGCACGGACCACTGCTGGCGATGGACGCCCTCCACTACTCGCTGAACGTCCCCTCTGTCCAGGTCCAGTATCTGGTCTCGCCGGACGTCACCGCGCATTTTGCGGAGAAGCTTGGCCTGGCCACCCACGACTATTTCATGGGCCAGGATCCGGGACTGACGCTGACCCTGGGCTCGGTGCCGGTAAACCTGACCCTGGCGACGCAGGCCTATGAGATGTTCGCCGGCAGGGGCACGATCCACCCGGCGACCACCATCCGCGAGATCCGTGACCGTGACGGCCGCCTCGTCTACTCGCTGGACGACGACGGGCCACGCCCGCTCAAGCCAGTCACTCCAGCCGAGGCCTACCTGACGCACTGGATCCTGGAGGGCAACACCGATCCGGCGCGCAACATCTACTGGGGCGTCACCTCGAAGTTGACCACCCGGCTGAACGGCGGCGGAGCGCGGCGGCACGCGGGTGTCAAGACTGGGACCACCAACAACTTCCGCGATGTCACCACCTTCGGCTACCTGCCCGGCAGCATCGTCACCGGCGTCTGGATGGGCAACAACAACCAGCAGCCGATGGCCGACAACCTTTTCGCCGCCACGGGTCCGCTCTACCTCTGGCACGAGTTCATGAACCTGGCGATCAACAAGCCATGGGATTGGAACGGCAAGAAGATCGTGCCCCAGACCGATTTCCCAGAGCCGAGTGGGGTCACCATGACCTCGGTCTGTCGCTGGACTGGGCTTGCGCCAAGCCCTGCCTGTGGTCGCACGGTCACCGTCCCGTTCCTCGACGGCACCCAACCCCAGACCGATGACTCCTGGTCGAATGGCTGTCTCGACCTCGTGAAGTTCGTCAGGGAGCAGGGACGTCCCGACCCGTGGGCGACCGCCGCCAAGACCTTCGAGGACCGGATCGTCAACGGCCAATGGGGCTCGTCCGGCAACATCAAGGATCCCAACGCGGATCCAGCCAAGCTGAAGTATCCGATCGCGCCGATCCCCGGTGAGCGTGGCTTCCCGGCCCTCTGCGGCGTTCGAGTGGCGACACCGCATCCGTCGAGAACGCCGAATCCGAAACGCTCGCGCGGGCCTGGGCCGTCCGGCTCGCTGCCGATCTGCATTCCGACGCGGAAGGTAACCTGCCCGCCACAGCCCGGCGCGACCGCGGCCGCCCCGTCTGATGGCACGGGCTCCGGTGTCCCGATCACCCTGTTTGCGATTCCAGCCATCGCCGGCGCGATCCCGTATCTGCGCAGGTACCTAGCCCGGGTTCATCGCCGCTGATCAGCGGGGACGCCGGGCGGCGCGGAGCGGGGCCGTAGAATCGGCGGGTGCCGTCGGTGCTGACGCTCATCCTCGCCGGAGGCGAGGGCGAGCGCCTTTCGATCCTGTCCCAGGTCCGCGCCAAGCCCGGAGTGCCGTTCGGCGGCAAGTACCGGATCATCGACTTCGCGCTGAGCAACGCGGTCAACTCGGGCCTCAACGATGTCGCGGTGCTGACGCAGTACGCGCCGCGCTCGCTGATGGACCACATCGGCCTTGGGAGACCCTGGGACCTCGACCGGTCACGCGGTGGGGTGAGCCTGCTCCAGCCCTACCTCGGGCGGGGGAGGGCCCGGGAGTGGTACCGGGGTACCGCGGACGCGGTCCTGCAGAACATCGACTTCGTCACCGACCGATCGCCGGAGGCGATCCTGGTGCTGGCCGGCGACCACGTCTACAAGATGGACTATCGGCCCTTTCTCGAACTCCATCGCTCGAAGGGGGCGGACATCACCGTCGCCATCAGGACGGTGCCCATCGAGGAGGCGCATCGGTTCGGGATCCTCGACGTGGACCCCGACGGGCGTGTCAATGCCTTCATCGAGAAGCCTCCCAATCCGCCGTCGAACCTGGTGAGCATGGGCGTCTACGTCTTCTCCCTGCCCGCCTTGCTGCAGGAGCTGACCCCCGAGCGCATCGACTTCGGTCGCGACGTGCTTCCGGCCATGGTCAACGCGGGTCGCCGGGTCTATGCCTACGAGTACGGCGGGTACTGGGAGGATGTCGGAACGGTGGAGAGCTACTGGCGAGCGAACCTCGACCTGCTTTCAGACCACCCGGGCATCAACCTCTTCGACCGGCCATGGCTGATCTACACCAAGAGCGAGGAGCGCGCTCCGGCGCTGATCGGTCCGGACGCGCACGTCGAGCGCAGCATGGTCAGCCATGGCTGCGTGATCCACGGCAGCGTGGTGCACAGCGTTCTATCCCCGGGTGTCACCGTCGAGCGTGGGGCCGTGGTGCGCGACTCGATCGTGATGTTCGACACAGTGGTGCGCGAACGGGCGGTGCTCGATCGGGCGATCGTCGACAAGGACTGCGAGATCGGGCAGGGTGCCACCGTCGGCTTCGGCGACGACCTGCGGCCGAACCGGCGCGAGCCGGAGCGCCTCTACTCGGGCCTGACGCTGGTGGGCAAGCGGGCCCAGGTTCCGGGCGGCGTGCAGATTGGGCGCAACTGCCGGATCGATCCCGGCGTTCGCCGCGAGGACTTTCGCCGCAAGCGGCTGATCCGATCCGGCGAGACGGTGACGCATGGTCGCGACCTCCCGGCGTTGGCCCCCGAGTCGTGAATGATGCCGTCCCTCCGCCGATCGACGCCTGGCTCAGCGAGCTGGGAGTCGAGGTGGTCGGAGCGTCCGGGGTTCCAGGTGCGGAGGCGATCAGCCGGGACGTGGTGCTGGACGGGGAACGCCGCTTCGACCTGCGGGTGACGATCGCCTGGGTGGCGGGGATTGGCGTCTCGCTGTGGGCGTACTACGGCCTGGAGGCGATGGAGATTCCCAGGCGCGTCCTCCACCGCATGCTGCGTGCGAATTTCGACTACCCCTTCGTGAAGTTCGCCATGACCGACGACGACAGGCCGATGCTGGTGACCGAGCTTTCGGCGTCGGCGATGAATCGCGACGAGCTGGCGCGGGGGCTGGTGCGACTGACGATCGTCGCCGATAGACTGCTCGAGGAGACCGCCTCCGCGGTCGCGGATCGTGCGTTGCTCCCCGACTGGAACGGGCGCGTCCCGCGCAACCCGCGTCTGCTCGCGGCGCACAGGATGGAGCTCGAGGACGAGATGCCGCTCTGGCAGCCGCCGCTCCCGAGGCGCCCGCGACGCAACCTGCTGGGCTGGCTGCGGGGCAGCCCCCCATGAGCGAACCGCATCCCACGGGGCGTTCCAGCTGGAGGCGGATCGGGGCCGGGGCGTGCGCCGCCGCAGTGGTCGCGGCCATGAACGTGGGCGCGCCCGCGCGCGCCGCGGCTCCATATGTGCTACGGACCGACGCGGTCTACAGCCTTGCCCTTGCGGCCGGGGCTATCCGCGTCGCGGTCTCGGTCACCTTCACCAACACCACGGCCGATCCTGCGGCCGGATTCAGCAGCTTTCGCAGCGTTCCCCTCTCATTGCAGGCGGGTGTCAGCAGCGTCGAGGCGCGTGATCGCACGGGTCCGCTTCGGGTCAGGCTGGCGCGTCAGGCATCGCGCACGGTCGCCACCGTCGCGTTGCGCACGGCCCTCCGCTATCGACGATCCGCGGGCTTCACACTGACCTATCGGCTCGTCGACGGCGCGGATCCACACGTCCGAGTCCGGGCCTCGTCACTGATGGTCCCCATCTGGGGCTTTGGAACCTCGTCGACGGTGTCTGTCCACCTGCCCGCGGCGTACGAATTACGCGTCATGGGAGGACCGCTCACCACCACCACCACCACGCAGCGGGGTGAGGTGGTTCTCAGCAGCGGCGCGATCCGCGACCCGTCCAGGTGGTCGGCCCTGCTGGTCGCCGCTCGATCCACCGAGTACGTGACGGTGAGCCGCACCGTTGCGCTGTCCGGCGGCACGGTTGACCTGCGGGTCAGGTCCTTCGCCGATGACCGTGCGTGGGGAGCGTCCACGCTCGATCTCGTTGGGGAGGCCCTTCCGGCACTGCAGCAGGCCGCCGGCCTGCCGTACGTCGGCGTCGGGCCCCTGGTGATCACCGAGTCGTTGCCGTCGGGCATCGGCCCGCTGGCAGAGCCGGCGAGCGGGGCGCAGGAGATCTCGGTCGCTTTCGATGCGACGCCATTCACCGTCCTCCATCAGCTGGCCCATGTCTGGGTGGGGACCGGGTTCGCGTCTGAGCGATGGATCCGCGAGGGTCTCGCCTCGCACCTGGCAGCGATCGCGGCGCGGAAGCTGCGGATCCCTGTTCCGAACCACGCCGCAGCCGACCCGCAGCCGCGTCAGGCGGCACCCATTGCTCTCGCCACCTGGAGCCCGGCGGGCGAGCCGAGCGCGGCGAATCCGGCCATCGATGCCTGGGCCTACGCAGCTTCGTGGGCGTTTGTGGATGCGCTTGCAGCCTCGCTCGGTGAGGCTCGGCTCACCCTGGTCCTGCAGCGGGTGGCACGGGGCGTGCCCGCCTACGACACCGCTGCCGCCGATGGCATCGCCTCGACGTCCGCGCAGCTCCAGCCGGTCGATTCGCGCCGATTTCTCGACCAGGTCCAGGAGGTGGGCGGCGGCCAGCCTGCCCAGGATGCGTTCCGTGCCCGCGTGTTCCCGTCGAGCGCGGATGCCATGCTGGATCTGCGCGCTCGGGCTCGCGCCGCGTACGCCACCCTCCTGGCGGCCGCCGGCGACTGGGGTCCTCCCGAGCCGATCCGGCGGGCCATGGAAGGTTGGCGGTTCGACGAGGCGCTCATCAAGATTGCCGATGCCCAACGCTGGCTGAGCGATCGCGACCGGCTCCTCGATGCGGCTCGCCGGGCCGGTCTCTCCACCCCGGATCGCCTGGCGATGCGGTGGCGCTCGGATGGCGGCGATGATGTGTCACGCCGCGAGCTCATCGCCGAAGCGGCGTTCCTCCAGGCGTACATCGGCGCGGGACAGCGGATCGACGGCCCGAATCCCATCGAGAGCCTCGGGCTTCTGTGGGGCTCGGAGCCGCGCGCGGTCCTCGCCGGAGCGGCCGGTCTGTATGCAGGCGGAGACCTGGATGCCGCCGCCGCCGCGATCGATCGCGCCATCTCTCTCGACGCGGGCGCGCAGGGTGCGGGCGTGGTGCGGCTGGCGGCTGGGCTTGCCGTGGTGTCCGTGCTGGCAGCCGGGCTTCTTTTGGCACTTCGACGCTTGCGGCGCATGGTGCCTTCCCTCGCCCGTTCCTAGACCCTGCCGGGTACCGCCCTCACTGGGACCCACTGGTACACTGCCGGGCCATGACCTCCGACGCCGTCTCCGCGGAGCGTCGCCTCCGCCCGAGCACGCCGCCGTTCCAGCCGGCCGCTGACGTCCTGTCGGGCGAGACGGCCGATGTCTATTTCGAGCGCACGCGCCGGATCCTGGCCACGGAGGGCCTCGACCCGGTCGTGACCATGGAGATCTTCTGCCGTGCGGACGCGACGCTGTGCGGCGCGGAGGAGGCCATCGCCTACCTCCGGGAGATCCTCGGCAACGGAAAGCGCCTGGACCCCTCGCCGGTCGTCGAATCGCTGCATGACGGCGACGCGATCGCCTCGAAGGAGGTCGTCATGCGCATCAACGCCCGCTACTCGGCGTTTGGACTGTACGAGACCGCCATCCTCGGGATCCTCTCGCAATCGACCGGTTGGGCGACCGCCGCGCGGCGGGTCGTGGACGCCGCGGCACCGATCCCGGTGATCGGCTTCGGCGCACGCCACGTCCATCCCTCGATCGCCGATCAGATGGACTACGCCAGCGTCGTCGGCGGATGCATCGGCGCTTCGACGCCTGCTGGTGCGCGGTTGGCCGGCCTGGCGCCCACCGGCACCATGCCGCACGCCATGGTCCTCATCTTCGGGGACACCGTGCGGGCCATGGAGGCTTTCGATCGCGACGTGGAGCCCGACGTTCCCCGCATCGCGCTGGTCGACACGTTCAAGGACGAGGCGGAGGAGTCGCTCCGAGTGGCCGACGCGCTCGGTGAACGGCTGTGGGGGGTGCGCCTCGACACGCCATCGGAGCGCGGTCGAGTCACCGCGGACCTGGTCAAGGAGGTCCGCGCTCGCCTCGATCTCGCCGGGCACGAGCACGTGCGCATCGTGGTATCGGGAGGCATCGACCTCGAGCGCATCGCCTATTTCAAGGAGGCGGCAGCGCCCATCGACTCGTTCGCCGTGGGGTCAGCGATCAGCGATGCCAGCCCCATCGACTTCACGGGGGACCTGAAGGAGATCGAGGGACGGCCCATCGCGAAGCGTGGCCGCATCCCCGGGCGATCCGAGAACAAGCGTCTCGAGCGGATCGAGCTGATCCCGTAGCGCGCATGGCCCCGCATCCAGGCGACCGCAGCGATCCGGGCGAGCGCGACTCCGCGTACGAGCTCTTTCGACGCGGCTCCAGGCTCCTCGAGCAGCGTCATCCGGCGGCGGCGGCGGTCGTGCTCGAGCGAGCCAGCCATCTCGAGCCGGGTAAGGCGTCCATCCTCGAGGCGCTCGGGCAGGCGTACTTCAACCAGGGCGCTCATGCGCTCGCCGCGGAGCGCTTCCGCGAGATCGTGGATCGGGATCCGCTTGCCCACTACGCGCACTTCGGGCTGGGTCTCTCGGAGGCGCGCCTCGGCCATCCGCGCCTCGCCCGACGGCACCTGCGCATGGCCGTACGCCTCAAGCCGGAGAGCGATGACTATCGCCGCGCGCTCGAGCGTTTCGAGGGCGAGGCTGCCTGACGCCGTCTACGGCGCAGCAGCGAGACGAGCTCCGCCTCCCTGGCTTTGAGCGATCCCAGCCCATTCGCGACCGGGCGGGCGCTCCGCGCCGAACCCCGCGCTGAACCAGCCAACAGGTCGCCATCCATGTACGCCTCGATGATCGAGGGGTGCACGTAGGCGCTGCGCGAGACCGCGGGCGTGTTGCCCAGCTCCTCCGCGACCAGCTCCATCGCGCGCACCACGTTGCGCCTGGCCTGCGCATCGGCATCGGTTGCGTCGGAGGCTCGCAGGGCACTCGCCGCCCGCACGCTGCCGGCCCAGGTGCGGAAGTCCTTGGCGGTGAAGTCGTCGCCCGTGATCTCGTGCAGATAGGCGTTGACCTCTTCTGAGCCGATGGCGCGCGGCTGTCCGTCGTCCCCGACGTACTGGAAGAGCTCCTGTCCGGGCAGGTCCTGCAGCCGGCCAATGACCCGCGCCATCCGCCGATCCTCGAGGGTCACCTCGCTGACCTTGCCCCCCTTGCCGGGGAAGCGGAGCTTGATCTTGGTGCTTCCGACCTTCGCATGCCGGTCGCGCAGCGTCGTGAGCCCGAACGAGTTGTTTGCCCGCGCGTACTCGGCGTTGCCCACACGCAGAAGCGTCGTCTCCAGCAGGCGCACGACGGCCGCCAGCACCTTCGCGCGCGGCAACCCCGGGCGCGACAGGTCGCGGGTCACCCGCCGGCGGATGCGTGGCAGCCTGCGGGCGAAGTCGAGCAGACGGTCGTACTTGATCTCGTCGCGCTTGCCGCGCCACTCAGGGTGATAGCGGTACTGCTTGCGGCCTCGCGCGTCGCGTCCGGTCGCCTGCAGATGGCCGCGCCGGTCCGGACAGATCCAGACGTCGCGCCACGCGGGCGGAATCGCCAGGCCCTTGATCCACGCGCCGTGCCTGCGGTCGGCGAGCGGTGAGCCGTCGGGACGCAGGTACCGAAAGCCGCGTCCGGCGCGGACGCGCCGGAGGCCGGGTTGCGCATCGGTCACGTACCGGAGCCCGGCTTCTTCGGCCGATTCCGCTGGGTCGGCGGGAAGGCTCATCGGTGCGGCGCGGTCGCAAGGACTGTGCCACAGGCGGGCGGGCGAACGTCAGATGCGGCGTACCAGCCGCAGACGGCGACGCGGGCGATGGACGGTTGGCCCGCCTTCGCGCTCCTTGGGGACGACGCTGATCGAGCCATCTGCCTCGAGCACCGCCAGCTCCACATCGGTCACGCTGTCGAAGCCGTGCTCGCGGAGCGCCATCTCCGCGTCGTCCGGCGTCAGATCCTCGCGATCCATGGCCTTCGTCTGCCACTCGCCATTGCGGATGATGACCGTAGGACTCGCCTCGAGGAGGTGATGGACGATCGGGATCCGGGCGCGCGCCAGCGCGAGGATCCGGTCGGTGGCGACCAGCGTGACGATGATGATCATGCCTCCCAGCAGGGAGGAGTCGGGTCCGGTCATGGCCGGCTGCACCGCATTTGCCACGAGCAGGATCAGGACGAGATCGAAGAGCGTGAACTGTCCGACCTCTCGCTTTCCGAAGACGCGCAGGATGCCGATCATCGCCGCGTAGATCACGATCGAGCGGATGACGAGCTCCCACCATGGAATCGCCAGGTTCCACATCGCTCAGCTCTGCGCTGGACCGATGGTGGCGCCCCCCGCCAGGCGTCGGGCGAGCCACAGGATTGCCACGATCGACTTGGCGTCCTCGATCTCGCCGCGGTCGACGGCATCGAGCGCCTCGTGGAGCGTCATGCGCACGACCTCGAGCTCCTCGTCGTCTGGGTGGTCGCCGGTGGCCGCCGCGTGAAGGCCGCTCGCCAGGTAGACCGTCAGGTATTCGGTGCAGAAGCCCGGTGCCGTGAAGAAGGCAGGGCCCCGGTCCCACGCATCGGCCTCCAGCTCGGTCTCCTCGACGAGCTCGCGCACGGCCGTCGCCGCGGGGTCCTCGCCGGGCTCGAGCGTCCCGGCCGGGACCTCCAGCAGCGCCCTTCCTGCCGCGTGGCGCCACTGGCGGACGAGCGCAAGCCGCTCGCCGTCCCAGGCCAGCATGGCGACCGCGCCGGGATGCTCGACGACTTCTCGGGTCGTCCGCCGTCCGTCGTCGAGGGCGACGTCGTCGACGCGAACGCGTAGCAGGCGCCCGACGAAGGGACGCCGGCTCTCCACCGTCTGCTCAGGCATCGGTCTGGTGGCTCTCCTGTGGGCGCTCGGGGCGACCATCGTACCGGAAGGTCCCTCACGCACATGCCTGCTAGAGTGCGGGGCCGCAGAGCCCGGCTGGTCGGGGGAGGTCCCGTGATCGAGGTGCAGGGCCTCGGCAAGCGCTTCGGCGCGCTCGAGGCGGTGCAGAACCTGAGCTTCACCGTCGGTGACGGTGAGATCTTCGGGCTGCTCGGGCCGAATGGTGCCGGCAAGACGACCACCGTTCGGATGCTCGCGGGTCTGGTGGTGCCTTCGGCCGGCGCCGCGCGGATCAACGGCATGCGCCTTGGCCCCGACTCGCGGCGCATCCGCGCCATCAGCGGCATCCTGACCGAGGCGCCCGGCCTGCACGACAAGCTCACGGCCCGCCAGAACCTGGGCTACTACGGCCGGCTGTACGGGCTGACCGGCGCGACCCTGCGGCGAGCGGTCGACCACTACCTCGGCGTCGTGGAGCTCTCGGAGATGGGGGACCGGCGGGTTGCGGGATTCAGCAAGGGGATGCGCCAGAAGGTGGCCATCGCGCGCGCCCTGCTCCACGAGCCGGAGGTCATCTACCTCGACGAGCCGACGAGCGCGCTCGATCCATCCGCGGCCAAGAACATCCGCGACTTCGTCAGCGGTCTCCGCGACACCGGACGCTCGATCGTGATCTGCACGCACAACCTCGACGAGGCGGAGCGCCTCTGCGACCGGATCGGGATCATCCGCCAGACGCTCATCCAGGTGAACTCGCCCGCCGCCCTGAGGCGCTACGGGCGCCTGGCGACGGTGCACGTCCAGCTGGCCGCATCGGATGGCGAGGCGCGCCGCCTGCTCGACGCGCTGGCCCCGCTCCCCTTCGTGATGGGCGCGCGCGAGCTCGACGGCACGCTGCAGGTCGAGGTTCGCGATCCGCGGCGCGACAACCCGGAGCTAGTGGCGACGCTCGTGGCGCACGGCGCGCGGATCGTCGGCGTGCGCGAGGAAGCTGCCACGCTCGAGGACGTCTACCTCCAGATGGTCGGCGCGATCGACGACCAGGACCCGGGCTGACTGTGCGCATCGGCTACGTCGGCGCCGTCTTCGGCAAGGAATGGCGCGACCTTGTCTCGAACCGCGTTCTGCTCGGCGCGGTCGCGTTCCCGGCGGTCATCTTCGCCGCCATCCCCACCGGGCTGGTGGCGTTCATCCAGGCCCGCAACCTCGATCCGAACCAGATCGGGCAGATCCAGCAGTACATCGCGCAGTTTCCTGATCTCTCGCCCAAGCTCGCGGCAGAGGCGTTCATCGTCACCAACTTCATGGCCTACTTCCTCATCATTCCCGCCATGGTGCCGATGGCGCTCGCCACGCAGTCGGTGATCGGCGAGAAGCAGGCCCGCTCGCTGGAGCCACAGCTGGCCACCCCCATCGAGGTCCCGGAGCTGCTCGCCGGCAAGACCATCGCCGCCGCGCTTCCGGCTGTGCTGGCGACCTGGGCCGTCTTCCTCGTCTACGGCCTGGTCAACGGCGCGATCGCGGACACGCGCCTGACGCGCCTGGTCTTCAGCGACACGTGGCTGTTCGCGATGGCCAGCCTGGTGCCACTCATCTGCCTGTTCAGCGTGCTACTGGGAATCGTGGTCAGCAGCCGCGTCACCGATGCGCGCACCGCCCAGCAGATCGGGGGCTTCGTGGTGCTGCCGATCATCGGCATCGCCGTCGCCCAGTTCTTCGGCGGCCAGGCGACCTTCACCTTCAGCCAGGTGGTGCTCGGTGACCTGGTCGTGCTGTCGCTGATCGGGGTGGTGCTGGCCATCGGCTCCTGGGCATTCGACCGCGAGTCGATCCTGACGCGCCTGGGCTGACCGGCGCCATAGCGCCCCGCCCTGGGTTCCGACTGGCGGCCCTGCGCCTGCCAGTTGCGCTACGCACGGCAAGCGCACCAGCAGAATCGCCGAGTTGCCGCCCCCGCCTCCCAGTCGCGCAAAGTGGCTTACCGGCTCGCCGGGGGCCTCTTTGGCCCGTCGCCCGAGCGTGAGAGCGTCGCGGACGGCCGCCGGATTGCGCCGCGAGCTACGTAACGCGACTGCTGGTCGCGAATCGGAACTCGCTCAGAGAGGGGCCGCCGACCAATTGGACGGCCGCCCCTGAAGACGCCGAGGCTTGTATCGGTCTAGCCCTTGACCGAGCCT
>VBKA01000178.1 GCA_005879815.1 Chloroflexota bacterium | reverse complement strand
CACGCGAGGGCAGCGCGCTCACCCAGAGCAGCACCCTGGCGATTCCGGTCGGCAGCGCATCCGACATCGCGCAGAAGGCCCAAGCCGCTGAAAGTGGCTTGACCGGACCGGCGCTCAAGTCCGCAGTTGGATCACAGTCCAAGGGCGCTTCAGCCGTCAACCCGGCAGCTGCGGCCGATGCGGCGCGGACAGAGGCTGGAGTCAGCGGCAGTCTGGCTGGCTCGACCAGCGGGACCGCAGGTAATCCGGCGGCTGCGGCCGATGCCGCACGCACCCAGGCAGGCATCACCGGCAGCCTGGCCGGCTCGAATACCGGGACCGACAGCTCGACTAGGGCCCGCGAAGGCGGGGCCACAAGCGCCGTCAACCCGGCGGCTGCGGCCGATGCAGAGCGTGCAGCGGCCGGCATCACCGGTGGCCTGGCTGGATCGTCCAGCGCCAGAGAGACTCCGGCGATCCCGCAAGCGGCTGCTCCTGCGCCCGCAGCACAGCAGATCAATGACGAGATCGCGTCGGCTCGGGCCGCGTCCCAGGCCAGCGCGGCGGCCTCGTCGTCCGTTCCGCAGGGGGCTTCGGCTCTATCTGCTGCGGACCAGATCAACGCCGAGATCGCAGCGGCTCGTGCGGCTGCCACCCCGGCTGCGGACGCCCAGACCCAGGCTCGCGAGTCCGTTATGCAGGGGGCTTCGGCTCTCTCTGCTGCGGACCAGATCAACGCCGAGATCGCAGCGGCTCGTGCGGCTGCCACCCCGGCTGCGGACGCCCAGACCCAGGCTCGCGAGTCCGTTCTGCAGGGGGCTTCGGCTCTCTCTGCTGCGGACCAGATCAACGCCGACATCGCAGCGGCTCGTGCGGCTGCCACCCCGGCTGCGGACGCCCAGACCCAGGCTCGCGAGGGTGGCGCGCTGAGCGAGACTGCCGTCAACCCGGCAGCCGCGGCCGATGCCGCTCGTACCCAGGCGGGCATCACCGGCAGCCTTGCCGGCTCACCGACAGGGGATGCCTCAACCAAGGCCCGCGAGGGTGGGGCGCTGAGTCAGGCGAGCGCCACGCCATCTCCAAAGGTCGACTACAGCGGGAAGCCGCTCCCACCTGAGCCGACCTCCTCTTCGTCGTCGGCTCCAGCAACCACGGACGCGGGGAAGCCGCTTCCCCCGCTCGACAAGGCTTAAGCCCAGCGGCACACGGGCGACTCCAACCGCCCGGCAGAGGCGCGCCACCACCCTTCGGTGGCGCGCCTTTTGCATGCCCTCAGGTCTGCAGCACCGCCGCGCCGGCGCCAATCGCCCCAGCCTCTAGATCTCCGAGCGCCTGCCTGGCCTCGGCCAGCGGATAGGGGATTGGGTTGGTCTCGATGCCGACCTTCTCGGCCAGCGCCAGGAATTCGCGGGCATCCTGCCTCGTTACGTTGGCGACCGAGGTGATCGAGCGCTCCCACCACAGGTCGTCGTAGTCGAACGCGGGGATCTGGTCGAGGTGGATGGCATTGATCGCTACCGTTGCCCCCCGCTCGAGCGCCTTCAGTGCCGCCACCACTACGGAACCGACTGGTGCGAAGGTTACGGCGGCATCGAGCCGTACCGGTGGCTGCTCGGTCGCCGCGCCTGCCCAGGTAGCGCCCATCTCGATCGCCCGTTCCCGGTCGCGCTCGGCACGCGTGGCGACGTAGATCTCGCAGCCCCAGGACCGGGCGACCTGGATCGCCAGCGACGCGGACGCGCCAAAGCCATACAGGCCAAGCCTCCCACCGGGCTGGATACCGGATCGCTTCAAGGCGCGATAGCCGATTACGCCGCCGCATAGCAAGGGCGCCAGATCGTCGGGCCGACCCACGGGCAGCCGCAGGGCAAAGTTGGCGCGGGCGGTCATCCGATTCGCGTAGCCGCCGTCGACGTCCCACCCGGTGAATCGGGCGTCGGGACACAGGTTCTCGCGACCGGCCCGGCAAGCCGCGCAGCTCTCGCACGACGACGCCAGCCAGAACGCACCCGCCCTGTCGCCTACCGTCCAGTCCTTCACGCCGGCCCCGACCTCGGCCACTTGCCCTACCACCTGGTGACCGGGAATGACCGGCAGGCGATGGGCGGCCAGATCGCCGCGCACCAGCTGCAGATCGGTCCGGCATGCCGCGCAGGCCATCACCTCCAGCACCAGCTCGCCGCTCCCGGCCCGCACGTCGTTGCGGTCTCGTGGGACCAGCGGTGGTGGCCCATCGGCGGTCGGATGCTCGAGGACCATCGCGCGCACGCCGCGCTAGCTGACCTCCGGCTTGGGTAGGTGGTACGGCACGTCGGCCACGATCGTGTTCCGTCGGCCGAAGAGCCGCAGCTTCAGCCGCAGGCTGGTCTGGTTGTGCAGTAGCTGCTCCCACCAGTGGCGCGGAACGAACTCGGACAGGACCACCACAATCGGTCGTTTGGGATCCTGGGCCTGCAGCGCATCCATGTAGCGCAGCAAGGGACCGATGAGCGCGCGGTACGGCGATTCGACCACGACGAGCTCGGTGGTGCCCGCCCAGTCCGGCCAGCGCTCGCGCATCTCGGCAGCGTCCTTGGGGTCGTTGGTGATGTGGACCGCGGTGGCGCTCGGGCTGATGGAATTGGCGAACGCGATCGCCTGCCGCGCGGCGCGATCGAGGCGCCCGATCGGGACGATCACGATCGGCTCGGCGGCCACCTCCTTGCCCTCCGGGATCCGTTCGAGCGCGAGGGCGGCGTCGACCACGCGGTAGTGACGTCGGATGCCGAGCATGAGCATGATCAGGAGAGGCGCCATCACGATCACCAGCCACGCGCCGGATAGGAACTTGGTGCTCGCGACAATCAGGGCGATCACGGCGGTGGTCGCCGCGCCCAGCCCGTTAATCACTAGGCCCCGCCGCCAGCCAGGCTCGTGCCGACTCCACCATCGGACCACCATGCCGGACTGGGAGAGCGTGAAGGCCACAAACACGCCCAGCGTGTACAGCGGGATCAGTGCGGTGACGCTGGCGCCGAACGCGACCAGGAGCAGCACAGCCAGCCCTGCAAGCGCGACGATGCCGGTGGTGAACGCCAGCCGCTCTCCGCGATATGCGAACTGACGGGGCATGAACCCGTCGCGCGCCAGGAAGAAGGACAGCCGTGGAAAGTCCGCGAAGCTTGTGTTGGCGGCGAGCGCCAGGATCAGCGCGGTTGTGATCTGCATGAAGAAGAGGATCCAGCCGTTCCCAATGACGTTTCGCGTGATCAGCGAAAGCACCGTCTGAACTTCGCTCGGGTCGGGAAGGATGCGCATCTCGGCCGCCAGGAAGCTGATGCCCAGGAAGAGGCTGCCGAAGATGATGACCTGGGCGATGAGGGTGTTGCGGGCATTCCGCCATTCCGGTGGCTTGAAGGCGGGCACACCGTCCGAGACGGCTTCTACCCCGGTCAGCCCGGCGGCGCCTGAGCTGAAGCCGCGGAGCACCAGGAAAAGTGAGAGGCCTCCGACGCCCGCTGATGCCGCCTCCCAATGGGCGGTCCATGCCGCCGGAGCGTGGAAGACGGGGAGATCGTGGCCCACGAAGAACTGGAAGAGTCCGCTGGCGAGCACGAGGAGCAGGCCACCGATGTACAGGTAGGTGGGGGCCATGAAGATGGTTCCCGACTCCCGGATGCCACGCAGGTTGCCGAGCATGA
>VBKA01000177.1 GCA_005879815.1 Chloroflexota bacterium | reverse complement strand
GCGCTCGTCGACGAATCGTCGTTCCGAACAGTGCCCTCGGAAGAGGAGCAGCGCCTCACGTCACCCCACTTCGGACATGCCGACGACCTGGCCAACGCGGAAGGAGCGGACGGCGTCATCCCGCCGGAGCTCGCGGACGGCCGCGGACAGACCGGGCACGTCGCGCCAGGCGCGGAGCGGCCGCGCTATCGGTCCTGGATCGTGCCAGTCGTGCTGGTCGGCATCGCCTGGGTCTTCAGCATGGTCCTCTTCGCCAGCGTGATCTTCGGCGGGCACACGTACCACGTGACGCTCTACGAGTGGATCGTGGCGGGCAGTTTCCACGTGAACATCTCGTTCCTGGTCGATGGCCTCACCGCGATGCTGCTGCTGGTCGTCAGCACCGTGGGCTTCCTGGTCCACGTGTACTCCATCGGCTACATGGACGGGGACCGCGGGATGTGGCGCTTCTTCGCCTACCTGAACCTGTTCATGGTCTCGATGCTGCTGCTCATCCTGGGCGACAACTACCTGATGCTTTATGTCGGGTGGGAGGCCGTGGGACTGTGCAGCTACGCGCTGATCTGCTTCTGGTACAAGAAACCGTCCGCCGCGGGCGCAGCCAAGAAGGCGTTCATCGTGAACCGGGTCGGCGACCTGGGCTTCGGCCTGGGCGTGATGATGATCTGGACATTGGTCGGGAGCCTCAACTTCACCGATGTCTTCAACTGGGTCGGCCAGATGGGACAGGACTTGGGCCGTCCACTCGGCCTCCACCCTCTCCCTACCGAGCTGAGCGTGACGATCATCGCCCTGCTGCTCTTCGCGGGCGCTGTCGGCAAGTCGGCGCAGTTCCCACTGCACGTTTGGCTCCCGGATGCCATGGAAGGACCAACCCCGGTCAGCGCGCTGATCCACGCCGCGACCATGGTCAACGCCGGGGTCTACATGGTGGCCCGCTCCAACCCGATCTTCGCCCACGCACCCATCGCGATGTTCGCAGTGGCCAGCATCGGCATCTTCACAGCCATCTTCGCGGGGGCCATCGCTCTCACCCAGAACGACATCAAGAAGGTGCTCGCCTACTCGACGGTGAGCCAGTTGGCCTACATGTTCACGGGGCTCGGGGTGGGGGCCTGGGCCGCCGCGATCTTCCACCTGGTCAGCCACGGCTTCTTCAAGGGGCTGCTCTTCATGGGGTCCGGTTCGGTGATCCATGGCGCGGGCGGAGAGCAGGACATGCGCTTCATGGGCGGCCTGCGGGAGAAGATGCGCTGGACCTACCTGACCATGGTCGTTGGATCCCTGGCGCTCGCCGGCATACCCATCTTCGCCGGGTTCTTCAGCAAGGACGAGATCCTCGGCGAGACGTTCAGCCGCGGCTACCTGATCTTCTACCTTGTCGGCATCGTCACCGCGTTCATGACCGCCTTCTACACGTTCCGGATGATCTACCTCACCTTCCATGGGACGTGGCGTGGCGTGGCGGAGGTCTGGCGCCACGTTCATGAGAGCGCCGCGACCATGGTCGTGCCGCTGCAGATCCTGGCGGTGCCCACCATCCTGGTCGGCCTGCTACTGGGCATCCCTCCGGAGGGCGGGTTGATCCACCAGTGGCTGAATCCGGTCTTCGAGCACTCCGAGCAGGCGGGCATCGTGGCCGGCTCGCTGGCCGCGAACGGACAGGGCTTCTCGCTCCTGGGAATCGGTGGGCTCCTGCTGCTGGTGGGAGCCGGCATCGGGGCAGCCGGGATCTGGCTCGCGTATCGCTGGTACGTCGCCGACCCAGCCGCGCCCGCGCGCTTTGTCGAACGCATCCCCTTTGGCCTAGGGCCCGGCATGTACGCCGCCAGCGTGAACAAGTACTACGTTGACGACCTCTACCAGCTCGTGTTCGCCCGTGGCGGCGTGCTGCTGGCCGAGGCGTTCTGGTGGTTCGACGCCAAGGTCATCGATGGCGCAGTCAACGGAGCCGCCACGCTGGCGCAGGGCATCGGGCGCGGCCTGCGGCGCTCGCAGACCGGGCGCGTAGAGAACTACGGGCTCGGCATGGCGGCGGGCCTGATCCTCATCCTG
Source organism: Chloroflexota bacterium (assembly GCA_005879815.1). GTDB lineage: Bacteria > Chloroflexota > Limnocylindria > QHBO01 > QHBO01 > CF-82. Next base: position 1,823 of record VBKA01000177.1, on the reverse strand, counting down.
ATCCTCTACGTCGTGGTGATCCGATGACCCACCATCGGAGCCAACCCTCCCCAGGGAAAAGGCCGCGAGCCGCTGGGCCGCCACAGGTCTTTGGAGGGGGCGTGCGCTGGCGCCGCCGCAGGTTGTTGCGAAGCCAACCAAGGTGGCGACTGCACACGCCATCAACGGATCACTGATGCACCTCCCGGTCCTGACGCTCGTGGTCTTCTCGCCCCTGCTGGGCGTCCTTGCGCTGCTGCTCGTCCCGGGCACCAACCACCGCGCCATCCGCTGGGTGGCGCTGGCCGCGGCCCTGGTCAGCTTCGGGTTCAGCTGCCTGCTCCTCGGCTACCAGGTGGGCGGAGCTGAGTTCCAGTTCCGCGAGGACTACACCTGGATCCCCGCCTTTGGCATGCGCTACACGATGGGAGTCGACGGGCTCTCTGTGGTCCTGGTGATCCTGACCACGGTGCTGTCGGTGGTGGCGATCCTCTATTCCTGGACCCCCATCCAGGCGCGGGTCAAGGAGTACTACGCGACCATGCTGCTGCTGATGGTGGGGATGCTCGGCGTCTTCGTGGCGCTCGACCTGTTCCTGTTCTATGTCTTCTGGGAGATCAGCCTCATCCCGATGTACCTGGTCATCGGGATCTGGGGCGGCGCGCGGCGCATCTACGCAACGATCAAGTTCGTCATCTACACCCTGGTCGGGTCGCTGCTGATGCTGGTCGCCATCCTGGCCGTGGCGATCGCCCACGGCAGCGCCACCGGGACCTTCACCTTCAGCTACGAGGCGCTGCGAGGCTTCGGGTTCGCCGCCAACCTGCAGGCGCTGGCCTTCATCGCGTTCTTCCTGGCATTCGCCATCAAGGTGCCGATGTGGCCGCTCCACACCTGGCTGCCGGATGCGCACGTGGAGGCTCCCACCGCCGGGTCGATCATCCTGGCCGGCGTCCTCCTCAAGCTGGGCGGGTATGGTTTCCTGCGCTACGCCGTTCCTCTGCTGCCCGATGCGGCGAAGAGCTACGCCCCGGTCATCATCGGCCTGGCGATCATCGCCATCCTGTATGGCGCCCTGGTCAGCATGGTCCAGCCGGACCTCAAGAAGCTGATCGCGTACTCGAGCGTCAGCCACATGGGCTTCGTCATGCTCGGGACGTTCGTGTTCAATGCCCAGGGCTTGCAGGGCGCCGTCTTCCAGATGATCAGCCACGGGGTGACGACCGGCGCCCTCTTCCTGCTGGTGGGCGTCATCTACGAACGCACCCACGACCGGTTGATCGCGCACATGGGCGGGCTGAACGGGAAGCTGCCGCAGTACGCAGCGATCTTTGGGCTCTTCACTTTCGCGAGCATCGGGCTGCCCGGCCTGTCCGGCTTCATCGGGGAGTTCCTGGTGCTGCTCGGCACCTTCCGCTTCAATGGGATCGTGGCCGGCATCACCACCGTGGTGGTGATCTTCAGCGCGGTCTACATGCTGTGGATGTTCCAGCGCGTGTTCTTCACCGTGCCGTCCGACTGGATGCGACGCTTCTGGCCGACGCTTCGGGACATGAGCCGGCTGGAATGGGCGTCTATCGCGCCGCTGGTGGTGCTCGTGGTGGCGCTGGGCGTCTTTCCGGGGCCGGTCCTGCACCTGACCGAAGCACCGGTGCAGCGCATCATCGAGGCGGTCAACGGCGCCGGTGGCCTCACCGGCCTGAGCCTGCCGTGGTAGGACCGATCCGCCGATGAACTACTTCAACGAGCTCTTCCCCCTCCTGCCCGAGCTCATCTTGTCCGTACTCGTGCTGGTCGTCATCACCGTCGATCTCTTCCTGCGTCGCGACCGCAAGTGGATCCTG
>VBKA01000171.1 GCA_005879815.1 Chloroflexota bacterium | reverse complement strand
GCTGGCCGCCACGCTGCGACTGCCTCCGACGGCGTCCCGCAGGACCGGCGGGATTCGGACACTGCTCATCGAACTGCCTCTTCGAGAGCCTCAGCCATCTGAGCCGGTGCGGCCACGAACGGGGATGCCTCCCCACACGCCGGGCACTGCGGATCTCGCCAGACCTTGACCTCATCGAACCTGGTGGCCATGGCATCGAACATCAGGAGCCGACCGGCGAGGGTCTCCCCAACGCCCAGCAGTAGCTTGAAGACCTCGTTCGCCTGCATGAGGCCCACGATGCCGGGTAGCACCCCCAGCACGCCTGCGACGGCGCAGGACGGCGCCAGCTCCTCCGGAGGCTGGACGGGATACATGCAGCGGTAGCAGGGACCCACGAAGGGCACGAAGGTCGTGATCTGGCCGTCCCAGCGGTAGATCGAGCCGTGGACCACCGGCTTGCGCAGCTTGAGCGCCGCGTCGTTAAGCACGTAGCGCGTGTCGAAGTTGTCCGTGCCGTCCACGATCACGTCGTAGTCGGCGATCAACCGCTCGACGTTTTCGCCAGTGAGCCGCTCGCGGTGCTCTACGATCTTCGTCTCCGGATTGAGGGCGTTGAGCGTGATCCGCGCGCTCTCGGTCTTGGGCATCCCGATCCGGTCGGCGGTGTGCAGGACCTGGCGTTGGAGGTTCGACTCGTCGACCGCGTCGTCGTCGACCAGGCCGATGGTGCCGACTCCGCTTGCGGCCAGGTACAGGGCGCTCGGCGAGCCGAGACCCCCTGCGCCGATCAGCAGCACCCTGCCGTCGAGCAGCTTGCGCTGGCCCTTCTGCCCAATCTCGGGGATCAGGAGCTGTCTCGAGTAGCGGCGTTGCTGCGCAGGGGTCAGGAGCGGCTGGGGTGCCTCCCAGTCGCCGCCCAGCCGTCGCCAGTCCAGCGCGGAGCCCTTCATGCTCACGGCGTTGGTGTAGCCCAGGGACTGCATGCGCGCCACGGCACGAGCCGATCGCGCCCCGGCGGCGCAGTGGACGAGCAGCGGGGTGGTCTTGTCGGGAATGACCGCCTCGATGCGGCCAAGGACGTCGCCGAGCGGCACGAGCGTGGCCGACGGGATGTGCCCTTCGTTCCACTCGAGCTCCTCGCGAACGTCGATGATCCGGTATCCCGCCTCGGCGAGGCGCAGCGCGTCGGCGACGGTCACCTCGCGGATCTGGGGTTGGGTCGTGGTCTGATCGGTCATGGTCTTCCGTGCTGAGCTGATGAGGACCGGCGTGGCGGGCTGAACGCCCCGGTTCCGGGATGGATATCTGCGGTTGTCGGCCTGGAGAGGCGAGCTTCCTCGCGGGCAGCCCGGCGCCTAGCCGATGGCGAGACGTGGTGAGCTACACCGCCCGGTCGATTGCAGGCAACTGACGCACCTGCCGATGAATGATCGGCTCATGCCCCGGCCACCGCCTCCGCCTCCTTCGGCCAGGCCACCTCCGAGCCGCGGACGGCGCCCTGCAGGACCTTGTAGCTGAGCAGAGCGCACTTCAGGCGGGCGGGACCGATGGGCACCCCGAGCTCGTCGAGCAGCTCCTTGGGATCCATTGCCTTGATCGCATCGAGGCTCTTGCCGCGGAGGTCATCGGTCAGGATCGAGGCTGACGCCTGGCTGATGGCGCAGCCGCGACCGTCGAAGGCGACGTCGGCGATGTGCTCCCGCGACTCGTCGAGCTGGATGGTCATGCTCATCTCGTCCCCGCAGGTCGGGTTCGAGTCGGCGAACTCCAGGTCATGCGGATCGAGGTGGCCCTTGTTGTGGGGGGTCCGATAGTGCTCGAGGATGAAATCCCGGTACAGGTTGTCCATCACTGGCTTACGCCGAAGACCCGCTGCGCGGCGCCCACCGCGGAGGTGAGAGCCTCGACATCGTCGAGGTCGTTGTACACGTAGAAGCTCGCGCGGGTGGTGGCCGGGATGTCGTAGCGCAGCATGACCGGCATGGCGCAGTGGTGTCCGGCGCGGACCGCCACTCCCTCGTGGTCGAAGATGGTGGCCACATCGTGGGGGTGGACCCCGTCGAGCAGCATGCTGATGACCCCCGCGTGCGCCTGCGAGTCTGCCGGCCCCAGCAGGCGAACCCCCGGGATCTGGGAGAGCGCCGCCCAGGCTCGCTCGAAGAGGTATTTCTCGTGCTCGCGCACCCGGTCCATGCCGATGGCCGTCAGGTAGTCGATGGCCGCCCCGAGCCCGATCGCCTCGACGATCGCCGGCGTACCCGCCTCGAACTTGTAGGGCACCTCGTTCCACTCGGCGCCTTCGAGGGTGACGCGGATGATCATGCTGCCGCCGGTCAGGAAGGGCGGCATCTCCTCGAGCAGGTCGCGGCGCGCCCAGAGCGCGCCGATCCCCGACGGTCCCAGCATCTTGTGCCCGGAGAGCGCCAGGAAGTCGCACCCAAAGGCCTGCACGTCGACCGGCATGTGGGGCGCGGACTGTGCCGCATCCACGAGCACAAGGGCGCCGGCATCGTGAGCGAGCCCCGCGAGCTCCGTCACGGGGTTGATCGTTCCCAGCGCGTTGCTCACATGAGCGATCGCCAGCAATCGTGGCGGACGGCCGTCGCGCGGCTCGAGCTTGGCGACCAGGTCGTCGCGGTCGAGCTGGCCATCATCGGTGATCGCGACGTACTCCAGCGTCGCGCCAACCTCCGCGCACAGCTGCTGCCAGGGAACGATGTTGGCGTGGTGCTCGAGCTGGGTGGTGATCACCCTGTCCCCCTCGCCGACGTTGGTGCGGCCCCAGGAATAGGCGACCAGGTTGATCGCTTCCGTGGCGTTGCGCACGAAGACGCACTCGCGCTCGGACGGCGCGTTGATGAACGCCGCCAGCTTGCGACGCGCTCCCTCGAAGCGCGCCGTAGCGTCTTCGGAGAGCTCATAGATGCCGCGATGGACGTTGGCGTAGTGGTGGGCGTAGGCGTCTGCCATGGTGTCGATCACGACCCGAGGCTTGGGAGAGGAAGCGGCAGCGTCCAGGTAGACCAGCCGCTTGCCAGTCCCGGTCGGGGTCTCGAAGATCGGGAAGTCGGCGCGCACCGCTGATCCGGAGAATCCACCGGGGATTTCGGCCCGTGCCTTGGGGATCGCCTGCTGCACCGCCATCGGTCTACCTCGAACTCTACGCGTGCTCGGCGACCGGCTCGGGAGCGCCGGCCTCATCGAGGACACCCACCGGCAGGCCAACCTGCTGGCGCACCCAGTCGTAACCATTCGCCTCGAGCTGGTGTGAGAGCTCGACCCCACCCGACATCACGATCCGGCCATCCATGAGGACGTGCACCTGATCCGGGGTCACATAGTTCAGCATGCGCTGGTAGTGGGTGATCATCAGGACGCCCATCTGAGGTGAGAGGGTGGCGTTGATCCCCTCGGCCACTGTGCGCAGCGCGTCGATGTCGAGACCGGAGTCCGTCTCGTCGAGAAT
>VBKA01000166.1:4315-6284 GCA_005879815.1 Chloroflexota bacterium | reverse complement strand
AGGCCCGCTGACCGCCGGGCCTGGACCGATGCCGCCTCGTCCTCTGCGCGTCGTGATCGCGCCCGACTCCTTCGGCGGAGCGCTCGACTCGGTGGGCGTCGCCGCCGCGATCGTCAGCGGCTGGAGCCGCATCCGTCCGGAGGACGAGCTGATCCACGCCCCCATGGCCGATGGCGGCGAGGGGACGCTGGCGGCGCTGGTCGACGCGTTGGGTGACCGAGCCGAGCGTCGGACTGCGCGCGTGCACGATCCGCTGGGCCGCGAGGTGGACGCCGAGTGGTTGGTGCTCGACGAGGGACGCAGCGCGTTCGTGGAGCTGGCTTCAGCCAGCGGTCTGGCTCGGTTGGATCCGCAGGAACGCACTCCAGCCAACGCGCGTTCCGCCTCGACGCGCGGCACGGGCGAGCTCGTCCGGGAGGCGCTGGATGCCGGCGTGGAGCGGATCACGATCGGGCTTGGGGGCTCGGCGAGCACCGATGGCGGCGCGGGCCTGCTCGCGGCCCTGGGATTGCGGCTGCTGGATGGCGATGGTCGGGACCTGCCGGATGGTGGCGGTGGCCTCATGAGTCTGGCGCGCGCAGAGGCGCGAGAGCTCGATCCGCGGGTGAGGGACGTGAGCCTGACGATCGCCTGCGACGTGACGAACCCGCTGACCGGCGAACGCGGCGCGGCCGCAACGTATGCCACGCAGAAGGGCGCCGATCCCGCGGCAGTCGAGGAGCTGGACGGAGCGCTCCGCCGTTGGGGCGATGCGATCGAGTCGGCGGCGGGCCGCGTGGTGGCCGACCTGCCGGGCGCGGGAGCGGCGGGCGGGACGACCGCCGGGTTGCTGGGGTTCACTGACGCGGTGATCCGCCCCGGCGTGGAGGTGGTGGCGGAGCTGGTGGGGCTGTCGGAGCGGCTGGCGGCGGCGGACCTGGTGATCACCGGCGAGGGCAGCGCGGACGAGCAGACGCTTTCCGGCAAGGCGGCCCTGGGTGTCGCACGCCTCGCCCCCAAGGGCACGCCGGTGGTCCTGCTGTGCGGAGCCCTTGGGCCGGGAGCCGGGACCCTGGAGGCCTCGAATGCCTTCGCGCTCGTCCAGCCCATCCCCGACCATCCCATGGACCTCGCCGAGGCCATGGCGGACAGCCAACGCCTGCTCGAGAACGCCGCCGAGCGCCTGGCGCGGAGCGTCGGCATCGGTCTGTCGTTGTTGGATGGCTGAGCCTGCGCGGAGGCCATCGCTCGCGAAGCGGCCGGCTCGGAAACGACGGGGGCCAAGTCCGCAGAAGCTCGCGGCGGACCGTCGCCGGCGGCGGCCGTTGGTGGAGGTGGTCCTGGAGCGGCTTGGGGAGCGGTACGACCACCCGACCTGGGCGGGTCCGCGCCTCGACGTCGTCAGCGAGCTGGTGCTCACGATCCTGGCGCAGAACACCGCCGACGTGAACTCGTACCGCGCCTTCACGGCGATGCGTCAGCGTTATGCGGACTGGGACGCGGTGCTCGTCGCACCCACCGACGAGCTGGAAGACGTGATCCGGCCTGGCGGGCTGGCGCCGACCAAGTCACGACGCATCCAGCACGTGCTGGCCGAGGTAAAGGCCGCGCACCCCGACTGGGATCTCTCGTTCCTGGGGGTTGTACCCCTGGACGAGGCGCGCGAGTGGCTCACGTCGCTGCCGGGAATCGGCCGCAAGACCGCTTCGATCGTGCTTCTATTCTGTTTCGGTCGGCCCACCATGCCGGTGGACACGCACATCCACCGCGTCGCGCTGCGATTGGGCCTCATTCCGCCTAAGACGCCCCTCGAGCGGGCGCATGATCTGCTCGAAGAGGTGCTCCAGCCGGACGAGGTCTACCCGTTTCACGTCGAGACCATCCGCCATGGTCGCCACACCTGTCGGGCTCCGCGGCCGATCTGCGGCCTCTGCCCGCTGACCGATGTCTGCGCCTACTACGTCCAGGTCCAGCGTGGCCGCGCCCCGGT
>VBKA01000166.1:0-4283 GCA_005879815.1 Chloroflexota bacterium | reverse complement strand
AGGGAGCCTCGCTACCACGACGAGCTCCTGCATGGCTGGGCGCCGCCAGAGCAGCCGAGCTAGCGCTCGGGGACTCCTTCTCCTATTGCCCGGCGCAGCGAGGCGGCTGGTAGAATCGCGCCTCGCGCTCGGGCCGAAGTAGCTCAGGGGTAGAGCAACGGTTTCGTAAACCGTCGGTCGTGGGTTCGAATCCCACCTTCGGCTCCACGCCAGCCACGACTGATCGCGCGGCGGTATACCTAGGGTCCGGCCAGGTACCAGGTGTATCGCCCCACGTCGTCGAACTGCGCGCCGGCGTAGACGTAACACCCGTCCGCGATGTGCCGTAGGTACGCGTCCCCGTACTCGAGGGGCACCCCGCGAACTCCGCCGGTCTCCAGCTTCGGGTTGCTGACCCCGAGATCCGTCAGGGTCGACCTCACGAGAGTTACCGCCTGTTCTTTGCCGAGGCATTCCTGCATGAGCTGAGCCGACTCCCATTGACGGAGTCAGGAGGACCTCGTGCCTGTCACCGATCGCTGCGGCGCCGACACAGGGTGCCTCGCGAGTGCTGTCATCAGATCGGATCGTCCAGTCGGCGAGGCCCAGCGCATTGAGACGTGCCCTGATGACGGCGACGGCTTCGGCTCTTGACAAGCAAGCGTTGCCCATGTGTTGGCCGATGTCGTCTCGCACGCGCTCCTCATCGGCTGCATTCTTTGCCTGCTGCGCCGACGTCGGCGGGGTCCGGCCGGCGGTCGCCACAAGTGAGCCGGCCAGTAGCAGCGAGGCTGTCGCCGCAAGCAACAGGATGACCTTGCGTCGGCGGCGAGGGTTTGGCCGCCTGGCCGCTGGTGGCTTTGGCTCAGGGACCGCTGCCTCGAGTCGCTGAAGGCCGGCTCGCACCCGACGCTCAAATGTGCTCATTTGCTCTCGTCTCCCAGAAGCACTCGCAATCGGTCCTTGGCTCGCGACAACCAGCTGGAGACGGTTCCGGGACGGACCCCAAACATCCTGCTGATCTCCTCGTGCGTGTAACCGTCGAGGACGTTCAACACAAGCGCGGCGCGCTGGCGCGGCTCGAGGGTGCCGAGCGCATCCCACAGATCAGGCTCGGACGACATAGCCCAGACGGGCTCGTCTGTTGGCGCCAAGGTGATCGGCCGACGACGGCGTCGTTCGTTGAAAGCCAGGCGGAGTCCGATCGTATAGAGCCACGCGCGTGCATCGCCGCCATGGAATCGGTTCCGCTGCTCGAGTGCACGGGCGAAGGCTGCCTGCGCAATGTCTTCAGCATCGGCGGCGTCGCGAAGAACGAGAGCGAGTCGTCGCGCCAGGCCCGGATACGCGGCGACAAGGTCGCCTTCCAGGTCCGTCGCCAGCGGAACGACGCCCGCCAGATCCATGAGCGCCTCCTCTCGCTACTTACAACACGAGCGCGGCTCGGATCCTTGCGTATTCAGGCAACAGATTGCTAGTGGCCCCGGATCTGCTCCCAAAGGCAGCGCCATGGCGATGGGAACGCTCTACACGTTCGGCTACGCGACGGTCCGCACCGGCGAGGGACTACGCGAGCTGCTCGATGACCGGGTCGATCTCATCGTCGACGTGCGCATCAACCGGTTCTCCGGGCTGCTCCCCTTCAGCAAGCGGACCCAGGAAACGGTGGAGGGCGCTGGCTACGCCTACCTTTGGCTCAAGGGATTGGGCAACGCTGGCCATCGGCGCGCAGGACCGATGCGCCTCGCGGATCCATCCCAAGCCCGGGTCGTCGTTGATGAGCTCCGAGCTGGCCAGAACGTCGCGCTGATGTGCGCCTGCCCGAACATCTGGCGCTGCCATCGGCGCCTGGTCAGCCACCTCGCGAGGGAGGCCCTGCCCGAGCTCGACGTCGTCAACCTGTAGGCACAGTCGGAAATAGCGGTCCCAGGGTCACCTCTGGCTCCACTCCGGAATTACCTGGCGATCGGTACCGGCGGGTACCATCGGACCATACGGCCCGGCAAGCTCCTCCTGTCTAATGTGCGAGGCGGTTCCCGCCAGATACGCACCTGACCGCCGCGGCGGTCGTTCCACGAGGAGGCGCCCGATTCCGCGGCTCGGTCATCTGCAGCTCCCGTCAGCCGGTTCGGCATTGCGATCGGTTCCCCTCCGAGTCGCCATCGTCGGTCTGGTCGCCGTCCTCGTCCTCATCACGCCGCCCACGGTCAGGATCGACTCATCCGTGTGGCTTTCTGCAGCAATCGTGCTGACGCTCCTGTCAATTGGCCTGGAATTCATCACGGTCTCCCTCCCCAAGGGAGGCGCGCTATCGCTGGCAACGATTCCGCACGTTGCGACCATCCTCCTTCTGCCACATCCGGCGGCCGCCGTCTCGGTAGCGCTGGCCGTGCTCGTCGAGGAGATGATCCACCGCGTCGCTGTGTTGAAGATCGTCTTCAATGTCTCGGCCTACGTGGTGACGATCTCAGTTGCGTCGCACCTGGTGGGCCTGATCGGCAACGCCTGGATCGCGGCAGGTCAGACGCCTCGCGATGTGTTCACGCTGGCGGCTCTGTTCGTCGTAGCCGGCCTCGCCTATTACCTGGTGAATGGCGCGCTCGTGGCCTTTGTAGTATCCGCCGCTACCCAGCGCAGGTTTCTCTTCCTTCTCCGCATCAACGCGCGCAACACCGGGCTCAGCGAGCTTGGGGCCGCCACGGTTGGGATGCTGTTCAGTGCCTTGTGGATCATTGAACCGGCATGGACGATCGTTCTTGCCTTCCCGGCCGCAGTGATTGCGCGCTCGCTGCAGTACATCCGCCAGCTCGAATCCGAGACCCGCGACGCTGTCAGGTCGATCGCCGAGATAGTCGACCATCGCGACCCAAACACGTACCACCACTCCGAGCGTGTCGCGAGCTACGCGCTCGCGTTGGCGGAGGAGCTCGACGTTTCAGACGACCTGATCGAAATCGTCGAACAGGCGGGCCTCGTCCACGACCTTGGCAAAGTGGCGGTCCCGGACAGTGTCCTCCTGAAGCCGACACCACTTACCGATGACGAGCGGGCTGCGATGTGGACGCACACCGCCGTCGGCGCCGCGATCCTCCGCAAGTTCAGGCTCTTTGCCCCTGGTGCTGACATCGTTCTGCATCACCACGAGAACTTCGACGGTACGGGCTACCCCGACGGCCTCGCCGGGGCGGGTATCCCGATGGGCGCCCGTATCGTTGCTGTCGCAGACGCCTTCGACGCGATGACCTCGAATCGGCCATACCGGCGCGCGTTGACCCTCGAAGAGGCGCTTTCCCGGCTGCGGAGCGGTTCCGGCGCTCAGTGGGATCCGGTCATTGTGGGCAACATGATCCGGCTCATCATCGAGGAGCGGCTCGACCTTCCGGAGCATCTGAGGCCCCGAACGACCGCCCGCAGGCGCCGCCTGCAGATCGCCGCATCGGTCGAGCTCTCCGCGGTTGCGGCAGGCTCAGGTCGTACCGCAATCCACGAGCCAGCGGCCTCAGCGGCCCAGGAGCTGGCCCTGTGATCTTTTACGGCCTGGCTTTAGGGATTGTCATCGGCGCCCTGTCGGGCGGGCGCTTCACCCGCCTCGCCGACCTCCAGCTGAGATGGGGCTGGGTGGGTCTCGCCGCCATCGGTTTCCAGATCGTCCTCTTTTCAAGCCCGGCGGGCCAGGCAATCGGCTGGCTGGCACCCCTTGGATACATGCTCTCCACAGGCGCTGTCCTGCTCGCCGTCCTTGTTAATCTCCACATTCTGGGAATGCCCCTGATCGCGGGAGGGGCCGTCGCAAATCTGTCGGCGGTGATCGCAAACGGCGGCTACATGCCCTCGACGGCTTACGCCCTCGGACTCGCCGGCCGAGGGAACGAAGCCGGGTACTCGAACAGCGTGGTTGTTGCCCATCCCGCGCTCGCCCCCTTCACCGACGTGTTCGCGATTCCGGCCGGAGTCCCGCTTGCCAACGTCTTCAGCGTTGGCGATGTGCTGATCGCGGCGGGCGTTGCCGTGCTCGTGGCGGCGACCATGCGAGGTGCAACGGCTCAGCTGCCGCGTAGCCTCGACGGAAGTACCCCTTCGCATAGTCCCGATGGGTCATCCGGAGAGCAGCTCACCGAGTCGTAGGGTGCGCCCAACAGCGAGACGCGCTGTGGTTTCGGATTCGTCCAAGGCAAACCCGTCGCGAGGCGGGGACGCAAAGCCAGGGGTCTGCGGCACCGCAGATGGCCCGGTTGCCGATGAGGAATCAGGAATCCCACAACCAGGAGGTGAGGCGGTGAAGGCGAGAGCTTTCCGTCTCGTTA
>VBKA01000165.1 GCA_005879815.1 Chloroflexota bacterium | reverse complement strand
CATGCGCACCGAGCGTCCAAGCAGCTGCGACAGCCGATCCGCGACGGGCTTGAGCCGGAGGGCATCGTTGACCTTGCCCTTGGGACGGCCCAGGTGGCTCGCCAGGATCACGCTGGCACCGCGCTCGAGGAGATAGCGGATGGTGGGCAGGCTGGCGCGAATGCGGGTGTCGTCGGTGATCCGGCCGTCATCCAGCGGGACGTTCAGGTCGGCCCGCAGGAAGACCCGCTTGCCGCTGACATCAACGTCGCGAACCGTCTTCTTCTGGAAGGCCGTGCTCTGGATGGCCTTCCTCTGGATGGCGGTGGTGGGACTCACAGGCGTGCGGCGATGTAGCTGGTGAGGTCCGCGACTCGGCAGCTGTAGCCCCACTCGTTGTCGTACCAGGCGATCACCTTCAGCAGGTTCTCGCCGGTCACCATCGTGGAGAGCCCGTCCACGATGCTGGATCGATCGTCGCCCTTGAAATCCATGCTGACCAGCGGTTCCTCGATGATGCCGAGCAACCCTTGCATCGGTCCGGCCGCGGCGGCCTTGAAGGCATCGTTGGCCGCCTCACGAGTGACCGGCCTCGAGGTGACGACGACCAGGTCGTTGACGCTCACCGTGGGAGTCGGGACGCGCAGGGAGAACCCGTCGAACTTGCCCTTCAGCTCGGGGATGACCAGGGCCATCGCCTTGGCGGCGCCGGTGGTGGTGGGGATGATGTTCTGGCCGGCGCTGCGTGCGCGACGCAGGTCCTTGTGGACCACGTCGAGCACCGGCTGGTCGTTGGTGTAGGAATGCACGGTGGTCATCAGTCCACGCTCGATGCCGAAGGCGTCGAGGATGACCTTGGCCGGAAGCGCGAGACCATTGGTCGTGCAGCTCGCATTGCTGACGACGTGGTGACGCTCCGGGTCGTAGACGCCCTCGTTGACCCCGAGCACCAGGGTGACGTCCTCGTTGGTCGCCGGCGCGCTGATGATCACCTTTCGAGCGCCCGCCTGGCGGTGGGCCGCAGCCTCGGTGGCGTCGGTGAAGGCACCGGTCGACTCGATGACGATCGCCACCCCCAGGTCTCCCCAGGGGAGCGCAGCCGGGTCCTTCTCGCTGAAGGTGCGGATCTCGTGGCCGTCGATACGGATCACGCCGTCGCCCGAGCTCACCTCGCCATCGAACCGGCCGTACGTCGAGTCGTACTTGAACAGGTGCGCGTTGGTGGCAGTAGGCGCCAGGTCGTTGACGGCCACCACCTCGAGGTCATCGGGATGACGCTCGAGCATGGCCTTGAGGCTCTGGCGGCCGATGCGGCCGAATCCGTTGATCCCGACGCGAGTTGTCACCGAGGTTCCTCCAGCTGCGCATGGCCTCCGACGCGCTCGGCCGATGAAGTGCTGGCTCCCGAGTGACCGTCGGACGCGGCGTCCGTTCCGAGGGGCGGCAGTGCGGTCGAGCTCGACGCTCGCCGGTAGGCGGGGTCGCTCATCCGTTCGTTGACGATTGGCAGCGATCCGATCAGGGAGACATCCTCCGTGAAGCGCGGTGACATGATGCGCACCCTGCGTGCCGGTCCCGGGAAGGCGCGACGGTCGATCTCGCCGCGTGCGACGTCGCGCAGCTCCGGGTGATGCTCGGCGATGCTGCCGCCGATGACGATGACCTGCGGGTTGAGCGCATTGACCAGGCTGGCACACAGGACGCCGACGGCCACGTAGGCCCGCTCGTAGATCGCCCGACAGGCGGCATCGCCGGCGTCGGCGGCTGCGGCCACCAGCGCGGCATCCACCTCGCGACCACCGGCCGCCAGGTCGGCCAGGATGGGCGACTCCCCGAGCTCCAGGAGCAGCCGTCCGTCACGTGCAATGGCGGTCCCGGAGCCGATCGCCTCGGCATGACCCTGCATCCCATCCCCGCACAGCGGCCCGTCCATATCGATGGTGAGGTGTCCGACCTCGCCGGCGGTGTTGTCAGGCCCCTGGAGCGGGTTGCCCCGCGCGATGATCCCGCCGCCGATGCCGGTGGAGACGGTGATGTAGATCGCGTCGTCGGCATTGCGAGCGCTGCCGTAGCGCCACTCGGCCATCATCGCCACGTTCGTGTCGCGCTCGAGGAAGGTTGGCATGCCCAGCTTCTGCTGGACGCGATCCGCGAGCGGAATGTCGACCCAGCCGGGCAGGTTGGGTGGCAGCACGACCACGCCCTGCCATGGGTCGAGGGGGCCGGGTGATGAGATGCCGATGCCGATCGGCTCAGCCAGCCCAGCCCGGGCAGCATCGGCACGGACCTCGGCGGCGATCGCGCAGATCCGGCCGATCACCGCATCCGGGCCTTCAGCGCCGTTGGTCGGCACGGCACGGCGAAGCGAGACGGTGAGGTCCGGAGCGACGTGGGCGGCTCTGATCTGGGTGCCGCCGAGGTCGATCGCCAGGACCGGCTGGGCGGCTCCTGCATCCACTGGCGTTCATTCTAGCCGCGACATGACGCAAAATCGGCCGCCCGAGCTGGGCGGCCGATCAGATGAGGGCTTGCCGGCAGGGCTATGCCGGAGATGCTCGATCAGGCTCCGATCTTGAACATCTTGGTGCCGCACACCGGGCACCTGCCCTCGGTCGCGGGCTTGCCGTTCTTCATGGTGATCTTGTGGTCGTTCTGCATCGTGCGCTTGGCCTTGCACTTCACGCAGTAGGCCTCTGTCGCCATCGGTAGATCGCCTCCTTCGTACTCCGACGTCGCGGGCGGCGTCGGGTTGTGCAGTTGGCTGCTACCCGCTCTTCCCGCCGGTCTCGGCAGACCATTGGACCATGGGGTCGGCTCTCGTTCCGGAGTCGATCTCCCAGAGCAGGTGGATGCCGGCCAGTCCGGCATCGATACAGCGTGCCTCGGCGGCCTCCTTCGCCGCGCCTTCCAGGAACGTGCCGTCAGTCCGCTGCGCGTAGGCCGCGCAGATGGTGCCCGACCGCAGTCCCGCTAGACCCGCCAGCACGAAAAGCGCTGACGATTCCATCTCGAGGTTCGCGACGCGCTGGCGTCGCAGCTCCTCTGCGAGCTCAGGATAGCGAACGGGGAGCGTGCGCATCGCGCGTCCCTGCGGAGCGTAAAACCCCGAGGCGGTCGCCGTGAGCCCCACGTGGTGCGAAAAACCCAGCCGGCGGCAGGCTGCCTCGAGTGCCCAGACCACCTGACGGTGGGCAATCGCGGGGTATCCGGGATGCACGTAGAAGTCGGTGGTGTTCTCCAGTCGGACGGCTCCCGTGGAGATCACGAGGTCCCCGAGTGCGATCTCCGGCTGCAGGGCACCCGAGGATCCGATGCGGATGAAGGTCGGATGGTCCGTGATCTCCATGACCTCGGCCAGCACGATCTCGACGTTGTCCGTTCCCATCCCGGTCGACATCACCGAGAGTGGCATGCCGCGAAATGTCCCTGTCGCCGTGGTGATCTCGCGATTGCTGCGCTCCAGGCCCACCTCGTCGAAACGTGCAGCCACCTTGGCAACCCGACCGGGATCCCCGACCAGGAGCACGTGCTCGGCGAGCTCGCCGCGCTCGAGGGCG
>VBKA01000164.1:5097-9057 GCA_005879815.1 Chloroflexota bacterium | reverse complement strand
GCCGAGGTCAGCAGCAGTACGGTGAAGGCAATTCCAGCCCACCCCATCCTGGGGCTGGATGCCCAGCTCGGTCGCCTCGACATGGAGACATTCTCTATCGCACGGTGGGGTGCCATTCTCTCGGTACCTTCCCTCGGCCGGTGAACGTCCGCCCCCGAGTGCTGCCACATGTCCATATGTGCGAGTCGATAACTACGACTGACTGTTAACGGCTTGGTTGCAGGTCCATCCGTCCCGCAGGCTCCACCGTCGCCAGCACGTTACGTCTCAGTAAGGCCTATTTCTTCGGGTGGCCAATCGTTCGCTGGGGCAGCTTCGGGAGACGTCCGGCCCCGTTGTTGGCCAACCTCATCCACTGACTACCGCGAACAACCGCCAGGTTCCCGGCACGCCCTTCAGCTGATGTTCACCGCGGTCCTCGAACACCAGCGGCGAACCAGCGACCAGATCCTTAACCGTTTGCGACACGAGCAGCTCTCCTTCGTCCGCGAATGATGCGACGCGGGCCGCAATGTGGACCGCCATCCCGCCGAAGCCCGATCCGCGAGCCTCCACCTCGCCGGTGTGGATGCCGGTCCGAATTCCAAGCCCAAGCCGTGGCGCGGCCCGGATGATCTCCATTGGCGGATCTGCGGCCGACGACGCACATGGCACGCCGGATCCCTGCTCACGCTCGCGGACGCAGCCGAGGAAGCCCGATCGGCTGCCGGCAGCGGTTGACATGCGCTAGTGCGACCACCCGCGCCTTCCAGCCCTCGTCCACAAACTCCACAATAGAACACTCGTTCAGGGCAACGCCGCGACGAGAGCATCAGGGGTGGCAGGCGGCGGACTCGCGCCCCCTTATCAGCAGCAGATTTACGCAGAGGTACCAGCCCCGTAGACCGCGCTCCCTGCCTGGCCGCGTGCCATAGCGATTCGGCCCACCGGGTTACTCCGGGGGCAGCTCGCGATAGACGAGGTCCACGTCGATGCCCTGGCTGCGGCGGATTGCCCTCGCCGCGTAGTACACGACCAGCCCGAAGATCACGATCCCTCCCATGAAGGCCGGAATCCACCAGACATTCTTGGAATCGCCGAAGAGCGCAAGCGCTGGGTAGGCGACGGTCAGCCAGGTCAGGAAGATCATCACCAGGATCGAGAGCGGCGCGACGATCTTCAGGACGGGGATGCCGAACCAGTTGATGTTCGCCGGAGAGGCACGGTACAGGTCCGGCCGGCGATCGGGGAAGACGAAGGCTGCGACCCCTACGATCACCACGCACACCACCCCGGCCAGGACGCCCAGCGCGAGCCATGTCGCGAAATCGGTCGAGACAACGCTCCACGCCAGCATCAGGGTCACCAGGCCCATGACCAGGAGAATCGCCGGCACCGGGGAGTGGGTGCGCTCGTTGACCTGCGAGAAGCGCTCCGGAAGGAGCCGGTCGAACGACCAGGCGAAGACGGTGCGGATCGGCATGAAGGTGTTGCCCACCATCGCGGGCAGGCTCCAGAACAGGAAGGAGCCAACGATCAGGATGGTGAGGATCGGCACGTTGTACACGAGCGATGCCATGAAGTGGTACCACGGCCCGGTCGGGATCTTGTATGCCGCGTTGGCGGCGGTGTTGACGGCCACCATGAAGTCGTAGCCGGTGACCTTGAAGAGGAGCAGGACGCCGATGACGATGAACACCACGTCCCAGGCCAGCGCCCCGAACATGACGTTCAGCTGGCGCGATCGGTTAGAGGCGCTCTTCAGCTCACCGGACAGGTAGACCGACCACCAGTTCCACATCATGAAGACCATGATCGCGAAGATGGTGGGCAGCGTCGCATCCCACTTCCCGACGTCGGGATGAGCTCCCGCGGCGTGGGCGGCGGAGATGACCGCCTGTGCCGTCCCGCCGCCGAACTTCGCGTTCAGGCTGTTGAAATTGTTCACAAAGTCCGAGTGGCTGCCGAAGAGCAGGACCACGAACGCCAGGAATGTACCGAGCGAGGCGATGATCCAGAAGCTGTTCTGCCAGCGGAAGGTGGCGCGCACCCCGGCGATGTGGATCGCCGTCATCAGCGCGATCATCGCGAACCCGCCGATGAAGATCCAGAGGTTGTCCGTCTGAAGGCTGGTGCCCCAGCTCGTGAGCGTCTCGTTTTTGAAGGTGATGCCAAGCGTCACAAGAACCGGGCCGAGGGCGAAGACCGGGAAGTACCGTGCCCAGAAGGTCGCCCCGATCATGGCCGACAGCGCCGCACCGAAGTTCGAGATCGTAGCCAAGGGTGGCGACAGGATCCTGCTGACCCACACGTAGTCACCCCCGGTCCGAGGCATACTCGAGGCGAGCAGGGCCATCATGATCAGGACCGGCACGTTCAGGACGAACGAGATGATGGTGGCCCACACCAGGTCCGCGCCCGGGAAGGCGCTGAGTGCAAAAAACACGCCCCAGGCGAGCGTGGCGCCTACCGGCGCCGAGAAGACGGCGTTGTAGATCGTCGCATCGACGGCCGATGCCTCGCGCACCAGACCGGTGCTGTTTCGAACGAACAGGCCCCCGCCCGTTTCAGTCGTCGATGCCACTCATCAACCTCCAGCTCGACCGTGCACTCGCCGAATGGTTAGTTGACACGCCGCCTCGCGTCCAGCGATAGTCGAACACAATCGAACACTTCTCGTCAACGAATTTTGTGAGTCAAAGGGGACCGATGCCGAGGCAGTCGCCTTCGAAGAGACAGGCGCGCAAGGACCAGGTCGTGCACCCGGCGGATCGGCGCCACCGCATCCTGGCGCGCGTCGCAGCCGAGCAGACGATCCACGTCGCGGAGTTGGCCCGCGAACTGGGCGTCTCGGAGATGACGATCCGCCGCGACATCCGTCGGCTCGAGCGCGACGGCTTCGTGCGCCAGACCTACGGAGGCGCCACGGCGCACATCACCCGCTCCTTCGACGTCGCGTTCAACGCGCGAGCCCTGCAGCATTCGCGCGAAAAACGATTGATCGGGATGCGCACGACCGAGCTCATGGATGGCGCGCGCGTCGTCTACCTCGGGATCGGGACGACCGCCGAGCAGTTCGCCCGCTACCTGCCGCACCACTCGGAGATGACCATCGTCACCGCTTCGCTCCCCATCGCAAGCCTGCTCGGCACGCGCCCTGTTCGGACGGTGGCGATCGGAGGCTCCGTGCTGCGCGACGAGCTGTCCTGCAACGGGCCAGCAGCCATCCGCGCCCTGGAGCGCTACCGGTTCGACCTGGCCGTGATTGGCGCAGCCGGACTCTCGGCGCGATGGGGCATCACCGAGCTGACCGACGAGGAAGCCGAGATTCAGCGTACGGCCATCGACAGGTCGGATCGGCTCATTCTCATGGCGGATGGTTCCAAGATCGGTTCGGCGACCAACGCCGTGGTCGTCGGCGCCGAGCGCATCGATACCCTGATAACAGACGCCTCGGCCTCGTCCGCCGAGCTCGATCGGCTTAGGGAGCTGGGCATCCGCGTGGTGTTCGCTGGTCGTCCAGGTCTTGATGCTCGGACCGAGGCGCAAGCGGCGGCCGGAGGTTCCTGGTGAGCGTGCTCGAAGGGTTGATTCGCGGACCCAAGCCAGTCATCGCCATGCTGCACCTGGCCGCTTTGCCGGGTCGGCCCAAGCACGACCGGGCAATCGGAGTCGATGTCATCGCCGAGTCGGTACGCCGCGACTTGCACATGCTCCAGGATGCCGGCGTGGACGGAGTGATGTTCTGCAACGAAGCCGATCTGCCGTACCAGCTGCGGGTTGGCCCCGAGATCACTGCCGCCATGGCGTCGGTGGTGAGCCGGCTACGCCCCGAGATCACCGTTCCCTTCGGGGTAAACCTGTTGTAGGACGCGATTGCCAGCCTGGCGGTCGCCCGGGCCACCGGCGCGCGATTCGTGCGCGAGGTGATGACCGGGGTCTACGAGAGCGATCTGGGCATGATCGAGCCACGCATCGGTG
>VBKA01000164.1:3611-5061 GCA_005879815.1 Chloroflexota bacterium | reverse complement strand
GACAATATCCAGCCGGAGTTCGCCAGCGCCGTCGGCAATCGCACGGTTGCGGACCGCGCTCGCGGGGCCGCCTTCCTGGGCGTGGACGCGATCCTGATAAGCGGACCGGCCGCCGGTGTGCCGTTCGAGATGAGCGACCTGCTGGCCGCGAAGGAAGCCGTACCCGATACGCCTGTGCTGGCAAACACCGGAGTGCGGGCGGATCAGATCGCCGAGATCTTTCGGGTGGCCGATGGCGCAATCGTGGGTACGAGCCTGAAGGTGGACGGCGTGACCTGGAACCCGGTGGACCCCGAGCGGGCCCATCGGCTGATGGATGCCGCGCGGCAGGCGCGCTCGAACCTCGCCCCGGCCTGAGCGCGACCCGGCCCTGCAGCATGGCGCGCCGAACGAAGATCTTCTTCGCCACCGATCTCCACGGATCCTCCAGGTGCTTCCGGAAGTTCCTCAATGCCGGACCGGTCTATAGCGCCGACGTTCTGGTCCTGGGCGCTGACCTGGCCGGCAAGGCGATCCAGTCGATCGTCCGCGGCCTGAACGGGCGGTGGCGCTGCACGTTCATCGGGACGCAGTACGACGTTGCCGAGGGGCAGGAGCTGACCGATCTCGAGAAGCTCATCGAGGATCACGGCTACTACCCGTATCGCGCGGAACCGGGCGAGCTGGAGGCACGCCGTGACGCTGGCTCACTGGACGAACTCTTCCTTTCGCTGATGCGAGTCCGGCTCGAGGAATGGCTGGAGCTGGCCGACCAGCGCCTTCGGCCGCTGGGCCTGCCGATGTACGTCATGCTCGGCAACGACGACCCGCCCGAGCTTCAGGCGCTGCTCGACCAATCGCCGTGGGCGACGCCGGCCGAGGGCCATGTGCTGCGGATCGACGGCGAGCACGAGCTCCTCAGCTGGGGTTACTCCAACATCACCCCCTGGAACAGCCACCGCGAGCAGACGGAGGAGCAGCTCTCGACCACTCTGCGCGGACTCGCCACCACGCTGCGCGATCCAGCTCGGTCCGTCTTCAACGTGCACGTGCCGCCGCTCGGGACCGGCCTCGATGAGGCTCCTGTGCTGGACGAGAATCTGCGCGTGGTCCAGGTGCTCGGCCAGGTGAAGTTCGCGGCGGTGGGTTCCTCGGCGGTGCGCGACGTGCTGACCGAGGTGCAGCCGCTGCTCAGCCTGCACGGTCACATCCATGAGTCAGCGGCTATGCGTCGCCTTGGACGCACGCTGGCGATCAATCCGGGCAGCGACTACGGCACAGGCGTGCTGAACGGTGCGCTGGTCACACTGGAGGCTGACAAGATCGTCGCCCACCAGCTGGTTCGCGGATGAACGAGGCGTCGCTCGATCGATCGTGGACGGACGCTCTGGTTGCCATCGATGTCGGGACGTCGGGTGCCAGGGCCGCCGCCTTCGACCTCGAGGGCCGACGCCGCATCGAGGTTCGTCGC
>VBKA01000164.1:0-3508 GCA_005879815.1 Chloroflexota bacterium | reverse complement strand
CGACACGCCAGGTCCATGCCATCAGCCTGACCGGCCAGTGCCCATCGGTCGTGCTCGTAGACGCCCGCGCGCGTCCGATTGGACCGGGCCTCATCTATCGCGACAATCGCGCCACGGCCGAAGCCGCTGAGCTGCGCAGGCGGTTCGGGGAGGAGTGGCTGCATGGGCGAACCGGACATCGAGCTGCAGCCTTCCACATCCTGCCCAAGCTGCTATGGCTGCGCGCAAACGCGCCGGCGGAGTGGCGGCAAGCGCGCCTCGCGCTCCAGCCCCGGGACTGGATCGCCCTGACCCTGACGGGGGAGGGGGTCACGGATGGCAGCCACGCGGCCGCCACGCTGGCCTTTGACCTTCGCGGACGTCGCTGGGATGACGAAATCCTGGAGCCTCTCGGTCTCGCGGGCGGCCTGTTTCCGCGCGTGCAGGCTTCATCTGCCGTGGCCGGCACCCTGCGGCGCGAGGTGGCTGAGCGCGTGGGTCTTCCCACCGCTACGCCGATCGTGCTCGGTGGCGCCGACAGCCAGGCGTGTGCCCTTGGGGCCGGCGTGATCGCGAGCGGGCCGGTCAGCGAGATGGCCGGCTCCTCGACCTGTCTGAACGAGGCGATCTCCGAGCCACTGGCCGTCTTAGAGGTGACGCATTATCCGCACGTTGTGGGCGACGGCTACACGACAGAGACGGGGATCAACACCAGCGGGGCAGCAGTCGGCTGGGTGGCTGACCTCATGTTCGGCGGACGGCGTGGTCGGGCAGGCCCAGGCGATTTCACGCGACTCGATCGCGAAGCGGCCGCCGCTCCTGCCGGCGCCGATGGCGTGCTCTTCGTTCCGGCGCTCGCGGACGGCGAGCGCGACGATCCCGAATTGTCGGCGGCGTTCACTGGGCTCTCGATCCGCCACGATCGCTCGATCCTGGCGCGGGGCGCTCTCGAGGGCGTGGCCTTCGACATCCGGGCGCAGCTGGTGCTCCTGGCTCAGGGCGGCGCTCCAGCCACCGAGCTTCGGGTCTCGGGTGGGGATGCGAGGCTGGCGACCTGGAACCAGATCAAGGCCGACGTGACCGGCCTTCCCGTGACGACCATCCCCGGCGACGCGGCGGTGACCGGCGTGGCGATGCTGGCTGGCTTGGGAGTCGGGATCTATCGAAACGCCGATGACGCGATCAGGCGCTGCGTCAGGCCTGATCCGCCCATCGAACCGAACCCCGCGCTCAGGGAGCGCTACGGCGAGGCCTTCCAGCGATTCCGCGAACTCGTGGCGTCGCCAACCGTGCGGCGACCTCTATAGGACGAGGACGCGATGCAACTTCGCCTGGGCATCAACACCTGCTTCGCGGTCAAACGTTGGCCGCGACCGGTCGACTGGGGCCCGGTCGTCCGCGACCAGCTTGGCCTGCGCCTGATCCAGCACACCTTCGACCTGGTGGACCTCTCGGCCGGCCCCGCGGAGATCAAAGGCCAGGCAGACCTCGTGACGCGCACCGCAGCAGATGTCGACCTGGAGGTCGCATCGACCTTCACCGGCCTGGCCGCGTACTCGTCGAACCTGCTGTTGGCTCCCGATGCTGAAGCTCGAGCCGCGGCTCGGGCGTGGTACGCGGCCGCAATCCGCTTCACCGCCGCCATCGGTGCGCGGATCACGGGCGGACACGTCGGCGCCTTCAGCCTGCGGGACTGGACCGACGCCGCCGCCCACGCCGAACGCTGGTCGGACCTCAAGCAGAGCCTTGCGGAGCTCGCCGCGATTGCCGCGGAGTCAGGGCTGGAAGCCTTCGTGGTGGAGAACCTCGCGGCAGTTCGGGAACCCTCGACGAGAGCGATGATCGCCGACTTGCTGACCGATGGCTGGGACGGCCATGTGCCCATCCAGGCCTGCGTCGATGTCGGGCACATGTGCGTGCCTGGCACGGAGGGTGAAGAGCGCGACCCGTACGCGTGGCTTCGCCAATTCGGCTCACGGGCGCCCATCGTCCAACTGCAACAGTCCGATGCAGGAGGCGACCACCATTGGCCCTTCATCCCCGCACACGACGCGGACGGTCGCATCCATCCGGACCGCGTCATCGCCGCGCTGGTAGACAGCGGGGCAACCCATGCCGATCTCATCCTGGAGGTGATTCCGCCATTCGAGCAGGCGGACGACGAGGTTATTGAGGATCTCGTCGTCTCGGTCGGACGGTGGCGTGACGCGCTCGCGCGGAGCGGTTTCGCCGTCTAGTGACGGACCTCCTCGGGGGTCTCGTACCAGCGCACGCGTTCTCCGATCCGCGCACGCGAGCGCCAACCCAGGGTCTTGGGCGCGTCGTCGATGGCCGCAAACAGGATCGCAACCTGTTCCACCGGCTCAAAATCAGCAGCCGCAGGGCGGCGCCGGGCCCCTAAGTCACGGGCAAGCCCCAGGTTGCGCTGCACGGTGTGGCATAAGCCCCAGTCGGATGCGCAGAGCGAGGTGATGCGGTGCACATCGACCAATTCGGGATCGTCGGTGTTGGGAACCGCCCCGCGGCGCGCCGCCCTAGTGCCCCGCAGCTCATGGTCAGCGAGCACGCAGACCACGTCGCCGAGATCCTTTTCGTTGATCTCCCAGATCTGAAGCTTGGTGAGGAGCAAGTCAGCCAGGTCGACCGTTGGCGCCGGGCCATTCAGGCGGCCCCGGAGATCAAGCCTGTGTGACATCCGCAGCTCGTCGAAGACGACGTCGACGGTCCAGCGTGCGGTCGGATGGGCGAAGTTCAGACGATCGCGGCCATGGATCGCGTTGAACATGCGCTCGGGGACGTAGCCGGCGTGCTCGAAGAAGGCCGCGACGGCCCGTCGGTTACGGCTGCTGGCCACGAAGTCCACGTCGGCGTAGTCGCGTTCGTACGGCGGCTCGCGCACGCTCGGGCAGCGCAGCCACACAGCCATCCCTCCGATGACTCGGATTGGCAGGCCCTCGTCGAGGATGAGCTGCCCGAGTCGAACCGCTTCCGAACGGATCTCATCGTGGCCGGTCACGTGTTCGTTCGACACAAGCGCGAATCATAGGTGGCAAGGCCTTCGCCCTCTTCCAGGACGCCGGCGTCCAGGGCGGGCGCCGGCTTCCTGTGACCCTTGGAAGCAGCGACGCTATTCGTGAGCGGAACCGTCGCGTGGGATTAGCACGAGGACAGCCATGAAAAGGCTGTTCACCCCCGGGCGAGACAGAGCGTGCACCGGACAGCGAGAGGCCGCAGCCTACACCTGCGTACCGCCGGCGGGTGTCTGCCGGATGACGTCGCTTGCGCGTCAGCTCGGCCGCTCACCCTTCGAGTCGCGCAGGAGGCGTTGAACCAGGTCGCACATCTCGTCCATGTCAAACGGCTTGGTCCTGACGTGCACGCCGGCGATCTGCTCGAGGTCTTGCGCCCGCTGCTTGAGCTCCCAGACGTCGCCCGTGCACAGGATCACCGGGACGCGCACAAGGTCACGGTGGGCCCTGGCCAGGACGATAAGCTCCCAGCCCGAGACCTCCTGCGGGGTGTTCTCCAG
>VBKA01000172.1 GCA_005879815.1 Chloroflexota bacterium | reverse complement strand
CTCAACCCGGTCTGGACCCACGGTGGCGTGGGCGCCTACGGGGCGGACAACATCACCTGGCAGGGCAAGCTGCGCAGCCCGCGCATGTACACGGAGCTCTTCATGCAGGCGAGATCTGCCGCGCCTCCACCCGCCCCGGCGCCAAAGCCGGCTCCCAAGCCGGCGCCAAGGCCCGCGCCGGCCCCAGCGCCCGCCCCAAGGCCCGCACCCAAGGCGACCAGGAAGCCAGCCCCCAAGCCGGCGTCAAAGCCCAAGGCGGTTGCTCGCGTCCTCTCTCTCGCAGCGATCGCCAGGATGCAGCGCGCGGACCGCTCGGTGGTGGGCGCATACATCCTGACCCGGGACCCCTTCGAGCAGGAGCCGCTGGGCGGCAGCGTTCAGCTCGCGGCGTACCGGGTCGAGGCACCGGCCCCGGCGGACCGCGGATTCTTTGAGACCGTCGTGGGGACGCTGCTGGGCTTCTTCCTCTAGCCGGGAGCCGGCGAGGGGTCGCGCCTCGTCGCCGCCCGCGATCCCGCGCCCGGCTTATCCTGTCGCCGATGTCCGTGATCCTCGAGGCCCACGACCTCGTCAAGCGATATCCGCTCGGCGAGGGGGAGGTCGAGGCCCTGCGCGGCATCTCGCTCTCGGTCGAGAAGGGCGAGTTCGTCGCCATCATGGGTTCGTCCGGCTCCGGCAAGTCGACCATGCTCCAGTTGCTCGGTGGCCTCGACCTGCCGACCAGCGGCGAGGTGGTCATCGACGGCGTGAGCCTCACCACTCTCGACGAGGAGCAACGCACGCTCACGCGGCGTGCGAAGACCGGGTTCGTGTTCCAGTACTTCAACCTCATCCCGCTGCTATCGGTGATCGAGAACATCGCGCTGCCGTTCCTCATCTCCGGTGAGTCGCTCGCCGCGCATCGGCCGCACGTCGATGCCCTCCTGGACCTGGTTGGCCTCACCGCCAAGGCGCACAACAGCCCGGATCAGCTGTCGGCCGGCGAGCAGCAACGCGTTGCCCTGGCCAGGGCGCTGGCCACCGAACCGGCGATCATCCTGGCCGACGAGCCGACTGGCAACCTCGACTACACGACCGGCACGGAAATCCTCGACCTGCTGTGGGATTCGTGCGATCGCCTGGGACAGACCATCGTGCTGGTCACCCATGACGCCCGTGCTGCCGCGTACGCTGACCGTGTGTTCGTCGTTCGCGACGGTGCGCTGCTCGACGAGGTCGATCTGGGTCGACGATCCGATCACCAGGCGGGCGCCCTGATTGGGCGCCTGGCGGAGCTCGGCCTCTAGGTGCTGATGGTCCTGAGCCGATGCGCCTGAGCGCCCTCGCCTGGCGCGGGCTCCTGGCGCGGCCGCTTCGCAGCGCGCTCACCATCCTGGGCGTCGCGCTCGGGGTGGGCATCATCACCGCCACCCTGGTCGCCAACCAGGCGGCTACCGAGACGGTGCAGAGAGCCGCCCAGGAGCTGTTCGGGAAGGCGACCATTCGCGTTCGGGCCTTCTCGGAGGCGGGTCTGACGCCACGGGCGGTGACGACCCTGCGCCGGCTGCCGGGTGTCTCGGCAGCTGCCGCGGTGAGCGAGCGACGGCTGGTGCTGACCACCCTGCCCGGGCCCCACGAACAGGTCTTCAACCTGCTGGCCATCGGCGTTGACCCCGGCGACGAGCAGCAGGTTCGCGCTCCGACGCTGGTGGCCGGCTCCTACCTATCGGAGGCCAAGCCGAATGCGGTCGTTCTCAACGCGCACTGGGCGGACGATCACGGCCTGAAGGTTGGTGATGCCCTGCTGCTGACCGGCGACCTGCGGCGCGGCCCGCCACACATGCAGATCGTCGGGCTGCTCGACGACGTGGGCTTTGGCGCTCTGGGTTCCGGCGCGGTGGCGGTCATGCCGCGCAGCACCGTGGCGACCGCCTTTGCCGGCAGTGGTTCGACGACGGGCGGGGCGCCGGTCACCTCCGTGGACCTGGTGATCCCTGAAGCCTCGAAGACGCAGGTACAGCGGGAGCTCGATACCTCGCTCAACGAGCCGTTCGTGGTCGAGACCGTCGCCGATGCCGCCTCGCAGCTGGCTCGCGCCCAGAACGGCTTTGCGGGGATCGCCTTCCTGTTCGGACTGGTTGCGCTGGCGGTGGGCGGTTTTCTGGTGGCCAACACCATGGTCATGACCCTCACCGAGCGGACGCGGGAGGTCGGACTCCTCCGCGCCGCGGGCACGACGGCGCGCCAGGTGCTCGGGATCTTTGGTCGGCAGGCGCTGGCCCTTGGCCTGGCCGGCTCGATCGTTGGCCTGGTGCTCGGGATCGCGCTCGCCGCGGGCATGATTGAGTTCCTGCGCTCGACGCGCGCGGTGCTCATCGACGGGCTGCCGCTGAATCCCGGCTCCCTGTTGCTCGCCTTCGCGGTCGGCGTGGTGGTTACGGTCGCCGCCGCGGCGCTGCCGGCGGCGGCGGCTGCCCGCATCGGACCTCTCGACGCCCTGCGCCCCTCACGCCAGCCGAGCCGTACCCTGGTGGGCCGCCTGCGCTGGGTCATCGGTCTGGAGGTTGGGGTTGTCGCGGTCGGACTGGTCGCCTACCCGTTGGCGCGAGGGAACGCGTCGTTGCCGGCGATCGTCGCGGCGGTGGCTGTGCTGGTCGGAGGTGCGGCGATCACGGCGGTGGCGGTCGATCCGATCGGCCGGATCGTCGGCCGCCCGTTCGAATGGTTCTTCGGGGCCGAAGGGCTGCTAGGTCGTGCCCATCTCGGGCGGGACCGGGTCCGGACCGGGTTGACGGTCGGGGCACTTCTGATCGGTCTGGCGGCGGTCGTGGCGCTCGGAACCGTCGCCGAGAGCGCCCGCGGCACCGCGCAGCGCTGGGTCGCCTCGATCCTGCCGGGGGGATATGGCGTCCGCATCGGGGTGGCGGTCCCCGAAGCGGGAGCCCGTCCGACGCTGGAGGGGACGACCGGGGTCGGCGCGGTGAGCCCCATCGTGGAGTTCCCTGCGGTCGAAGCCATTGCCGGCAGCCAGCGCGAGGCGCCAATGGCAGGCATCGACCCGGCCATCTTCGAGAGGACCGGGTCGCTGATCTTCGCCGCGGGGGATCGGACGCGCGCCTTTGCCACACTGCGAGCCGGTGGCGCCGTGCTCGTTCCGGACCCGATCGCGGCGCGCGACGGCCTCAAGGTGGGGGACACGCTGCAGCTTGGCCTTCCGGGCCAGCGCACCACGCCCTTCAACGTCGCGGGCATCGTCGCCTACTCGATCCCTTCGGCCAGCGGCGAGGGGGATCTGCTGATCAGCCTCGCCGATGCGAAGACCCACTTCGGCCGCGATGAGGCCTCGCTTTGGGCCCTCGTCCCGAAGGCCGGGATCGACGCCGCGGCGTTCCGCGAGGCCGTCGCGGAGTCGGCGAAGGCCCTCGCCGCGACCCCGATCAGCGCCTCCGACCTGGCGGGGGACCTGGCGCGCTCGCTCGACCGCCTCATCGGCCTCTTCGACGCCCTGGCGCTGATCGCGGTCTTCATCGCCGCGCTCGGCATCGTCAACACGCTGTCGGTGGGTGTCGTCGAGCGTCTGCGCGAGATCGCCATCCTGCGAGCGAACGGCATGACCGTCAGGCAGGTCCAGGCCATGGTGGTGGCCGAGGCTGCCATGATGGGGATGGTGGGCGGCTTGGCGGCTGCGGCGACTGGGCTGCTCGTGGCA
>VBKA01000066.1 GCA_005879815.1 Chloroflexota bacterium | reverse complement strand
CACCACGCCGACCAGGGCCAGAAGAACGGGAGCGCTCGGCAGGGACGCGCGGAAGGCCACCAGCACCACCGCGGCGAGGGCGGCGAGCGTGAGCCGCACCGCCGTCAGCTGCCGCTCCTGCGAGCGCATCTGCCTCTCGAGGTTGCGGTCGAGTTCGTCCATGGCCGCGCCGGAGTCCTGGGTTGCGATGAGCGGCGCC
Organism: Chloroflexota bacterium; assembly: GCA_005879815.1. GTDB lineage: Bacteria > Chloroflexota > Limnocylindria > QHBO01 > QHBO01 > CF-82. The sequence continues at coordinate 13,695 of VBKA01000066.1, read as the reverse complement.
GACTATAGCATCCGATTTCGCGCGGGCCGTAGACTCCGGCCTGCAACCGATGGCGCATCCAGCACGTCTACGGAGGGACGTCGAGCGCCAGCGCTGAGGCCACGCATATGCAGCCCAGGATCGGGACGGTCCGAGACCCATACCTCGTGGCGCCGGCACAAGTCGGTCGGTTGAGCCCGGACGCGTTGCGCACGGCGCTCCTGATCGGTTTGGCGAGCGCGCTGCTCGCCGGCCTGCTCTCCCTCGCCGTACCGATGCTCCCTGCCATGCGTCCTGCGGTGCGCGCGGCTGGTTCCATCGTCGTCACCCCTCGCGCGCTGGTCGGCGGTCGTTTCGGCCAGGGCGGCTGGCTGGCCATATCGGTCGACCTGAGGAACGATGGCCCGCCCGTCAGCGGTGCGATCGTGGCCAACGGGTCGGATGGGCAGGTGCGGCGCGCCGTCGATCTGCCGGCTGGGGCGCGCAAGCAGCTGGCGCTGTATGTCCATCCAGAAGCCTTCATCCGCACGCTGAAGGTCACCTTCGTCGGCAGCGACGGGAATGCGCTGGCGAGCGGTGACGCGCAGGTTCAGGTTCTCGAAAGTGGTGTCAGCCAGGTCGCGGTGATCGGTGACTCGGCCAGCATCCTGCGCAGCCAGCTTGCGGCGCGCGCCGCCCCGGGGCTGCCACAGCCCCTCGCGCTGTCACCGGCAGATCTGCCGGAGCGGCCCGAGCCACTCGCCGGGTTGGCGACCGTTGTGTGGGCCGGCGACTCCGGCTCCCTGACCGAGCCGCAACGTCGTTCGCTGGAGCGGTGGATCGCCGGGGGAGGCAACCTGGTGGTGCTCGGCGGACCGGACTGGCAGGCACGCACCGCAGCCTTCACCGACATCCTTCCGGTGAGTGGCCTCACCGCTCGCGATGGCGCCTCGCTCGCGGACCTGGCGCGGTTCGCCGGCAACGCGGCTCTCCCGACGGGCGCCACGGCCACCATCGCGAGCGGGGCGCCACGGGACGGCGCGATCGCTCTCGCCGACCTCCCCGCTGCAAGCGGCGGCGGGCCGCTGCTGACGGCGATCAGCCACGGCGGCGGACGCGTCACCTTCCTTGGCGCTGACCTCGCCTCCGATCCGCTGCGTGGCTGGCGCGGCGCGCCGTTGCTCCTGGGCCGCCTCGTCCCGGACAACCGGCTGGCACTCCAGTTCACCGGCGGCGCTCCCGTCGACCTGGAGTTCGGCGCCATGCTCGGCCAGGCACTCTCCAACATCCCTGCCCTCGAGGTCCCGCCGGCCGAGCTGCTGGTGCTCGTCATCGTGGGTTACATCCTGCTGATCGGTCCGATCAGCTACATCGTCCTGCGCCGCCGCGATCGGCGAGACCTGGCGTGGGTCACGGCTCCGCTGCTCGTCCTGATCTTCTCCGCGGGCACCTACGGCATCGGCTGGACCCTGAAAGGGAGCCAGGTCATCGTGAACGAGGTCGACATCATCCGGGTCGCAGCGGGCGGCGACGCTGCATCGGTCCAGAGCTATGCCGGCGTCTTCTCGCCCAGTCGTTCGTCTTACGACCTCACGGTGCGCGCTGATGCACTGCTCAGCGCCGTCAACAACAGCAGCTTCGTCCGCCTCGGCAATGGAACCGGGAACCAGCCCGCGGGAAGCTATGTCATCGAGCAGGGCAATCCTGCACACCTGCGTGGATTGGCGGTCTCCGTCTTCGGCCTGCAGGCGATCCGGTCCGATGCCGTGGTCCCCTATCAGCCGGATCTTGAGATCGACTGGCGGCTGGAGGGCGACGCCGTGACGGGCACGATCCATAACGGGTCGCAGCATGCGGTCGACGACGTGGCGGTCATCGGCCAGGGAGCTGGGGTGATGGTCGGGACCCTGCAGCCGGGTGCTCGGAGGGATTTCCGCCTGGTTTCAGCCAACCTCAACGGATCGCCGGTCTCGGAGCTGATCTACGGATCGAACGGCAACCAGCAGGACACGCCCGAGCAGCGCACGTTTGCCATGCGGCGGCAGGTGATCGACGCGCTGACCGGGTATGGGGGGAAGTTCCCCGGCGCACCGGTGACCGCCGCAGGCTCGGGAGGGCCCATGGTCGTCGGCTGGCGTGCGGACGCGGCGCCGGTTGCGATCGACGTCGACGGCCTCGCACCACAGCACTACCGCCAGTCGATGGAGGTCATCAGCGGCCGTCCCCGCATCACCCCGGGCGCCATTTCGCTGAGTCCGGCCTCGCTACCCGTGGATATCGTCTCCACCGCCGGCGATGCCTCAACCCAGCAGGGACCGGGCGGCGTCTTCATGTCCAAGGGCGAGGCAGTCTTCCGCATCAGCCTTCCCCTTGAGGCGGCGCGGCTGCAGCCGACGGAACTCACGATCCTGGCCTCGCAGGATCCGGGCGCCGTCTTCGCCTCCTTCGGCAACCCCGGAGGCTTCCCGCCGGGATTCCGGGTGGCGATCCTTCGACCGGCGACCGGCGAGTGGGACGATCTGGGCGACCCGAGCCTGAACGGGTCGATGACCGTGACGAACGCTGCAGGCGCCATCGACGACGGTGGCCAGATCCTGGTGCGGGTGACCGCAAACGGGCCGGCCAACGGGGGCGCCCAGGTCTTCGTCGGCGCCCAGGTGCGGGGAGTGATGCCATGAGCATGAGGCTCCCACCGGTGATCGAGACCCGTGGCCTCGTGAAGCGTTATGGCGACCAGGTCGCGGTGGCCGGCGTCGATCTGGTGGTGGGACCGGCGGAGATCTTCGGCCTGGTGGGACCCAACGGGGCGGGGAAGACGACGATGATGAAGGTGCTGGCCACCCTTTTGGCGCCCACCGCCGGCGAGGCCCGGGTCTGCGGCATCTCCGTCATGGAGGATCCCATCGAGGTTCGACGTCGCATCGGCTACATGCCGGATTTCTACGGCGTCTACGACGACCTGCGGGTCTGGGAATACCTCGATTTCTTCGCTCGCTGCTACGGGGTCAGCGCCCAGCGGCGCGCCGGGATGATCGGCGAGCTGCTCGAGATCGTTGGCCTCGCCGACAAGCGCGGCGCGTACGTGGAGACCCTGTCGCGCGGCATGCGCCAGCGGCTGTGCCTGGCGCACACCCTGGTCCACGAGCCGGCTCTGCTGATCCTCGACGAGCCGGCCTCAGGGCTCGATCCCCGGGCGAGGGTGGAGATGCGCGAGATCCTCCGCGAGCTGCGCGGCATGGGCAAGACGATCCTGGTCAGCAGCCACATCCTTCCCGAGCTCGCGGAGATGTGCACCTCGGTCGGCATCATCGACCGTGGCAGGCTCCTTCGGGCAGGGAGCATCCGCGACATCGAAGTCTCGCTTCGCGCGGGGGCGGTCCTGCAGGTCGACGTCCTGGGCGACGAGGCGACGATCGCCGCTGCGGAGGCCTGGCTCTCGAATGCGCCGCACGTTGGGGACGTGTTGCACGGAGACGTGGCGATGGGCCTCGCCACGCGGCTCGAGATTCCGTTCGACGGCGATGGCAACGACCAGGCCGAACTGCTGCGCTCCCTGATCGCCGCCGGTTACCGAGTGACCGGGTTCCACCAGGCGACCAGCGACCTCGAGGAGATCTTCCTTAAAGTGACCGGTCAGGACGAGCAGGAGGGAGCGGCATGACGGCGGCGACCAGACCGATGGCGTCACCCCGACGTGGCGCGGCTCGCGAGTTCGGCGCGGCGGTGCGCACGATCATGGTCAAGGAGCTCCGCGGCCGGTTCCGAGGACGCCGCGCGTTCGTGGTGCTGACCATCTACCTGGGGCTGCTGGCACTCCTCGCCTACGGCACCTACGTCCTGATTGCGCCGACGGCCCGCCAGGCTTCGCAGTTCGGTGGTGCGCCCAACGCCTCGGCCACCATCGGCATCGGTATCTTTACCGTCCTTTCCTTCTTCCAGCTCCTGCTGGTCTGCTTCATCGCCCCGGCATTCACCACCGGCGCCATCTCGCTCGAGCGCGAGAAGCAGACCCTCGACCTGCTGATCAGCACACCCCTGCGTCCCGGGGCGATCGTTGTCGGCAAGCTTCTGGCCGCTCTCGCCTACGTCGGGCTCATGATCCTGGCCGCCATTCCGATCTCGGCGATCGTGTTCATGTACGGCGGTGCGACGGTGGATGACCTCGTCCGTCAGCAGGTCGTCCTGCTCGTGACGGCCCTGGGTCTGGGCGCCATCGGCCTCTTCTTCTCCGCGCTCATCAAGCGCACCCAGGCCGCGACGGTGCTCACCTACTGCGCCGTGCTGGTGCTCACCATCGGGACAGTCCTGATCTGGATCTTCTTCAGCATCCTTGCCCAGCGGGACGCGGTGGGTGTGACGCGCCGGGCTCCCGAGCAGATCCTGTGGGTGAACCCGGCGCTGGCCATGATCGACGTCGTGGCCGGGACCGAGGCGGGCAACGTCGGAGGGCTGAACGGCTTGCTGGGCCAGATCACCGGCGAGGACATCACCAACGCAGGCGGTGGCGTGACCTGTAATGGGAACGTCTGCTTCCAGACCGATGACAAGGGCAACGTGATCGGTCCCGGATCCGCCCTTCCTGGCGCACCCGTAGGCGGCGTGACGGTCGCGTGCCCCGCGGGCATGCCGGCCGACCAGTGCGCTGCGAGCGGCGGCCAGCCGATCGCCGCCGTTGGGCAGCCACAATCGGCAGTCGGTCACTTCTGGCCTCGCTATTCGATCACCGTCGCGGTGATCGCACTGCTCGCGACGCTCTTCTCGATGCGACTGGTCGTGCCGGCTGGGATGCGCTTCGTGTTCCGCCGCACGAGGCGGCAGACCGCTGCGGCACCGCCGTCGCCCGGGAGCGTGGCGATGGAGCCACCGGCGCCGCCCGCGGTCCCTGATGTGCAGGCTGACATCGCAACCGCTGAGGATTCGACCTGATGGCCGGCAGGCGTGGCGTCGCTCCGCGGGAGCCCAGCCTCAGGGGACCCTCGGACCGCGTCGTTGCGGGCGCCTTCGCGGACCGCTTGAGCCGGGATTCACGCTCGCGGCTGGCAAGGCTGCGCCGTCGCCTCTGGCTCCAACGCGCCCTACGTGCCGCTGTCGTCGCGATCGCCGCCGCCGCCCTGGCCGTCGCCGCGGTGCAGGTCGCGTCGCGACTCATCCCCATCGAGACCACCGGCTGGCTCATGGCCGGGGTGATCGGCGTCGTCATAGCGGGCTGGCTGGCGACTGTCGCGCGCCTCCGCCCATCTCTTGCGCAGGCGGCACGGCACTCAGACCGGGAGCTCGTGCTCCGCGAGCGACTCGGGACAGCGGTCGAGCTGGCCATAGAACCGATCCCGGATGACGCCTCCGCCGCGGAGCTGGCTGACCGGCAGCTGTCGGACACCCGGGCGCGCCTCGGCGCCGCCAACCTCGCTTCCGCCTTTCGGCCTCGGATCTCCCGACGCCCGGCGCTGGCGACGGGTGCAGCCGTTGGGCTGGTGCTCCTCCTTGCCGTCTGGCCCAACCCCCAGGACGATGTCCTCCGCGACCGCCAGGCGACTCGCGACGCGAGCAAGGCGGTGGCGGAGAAGATCGAAAAGGTGGCGGACCAGACGCGGAAGGAGAACGCTGGCACGCGCGATCCGCGTCGCGACAAGCTGGCCGAGCAGCTTCGGCAGCTCGCTAAGCAGCTCCGTGAGTCCGGTGACAACCGGCAGGAGACGCTGGCGAAGATGGGATCAGTCCAGGAGCAGCTGGCACAGCTGAGCGATCCGAACGCGGCTTCCAAGGATGCCGGGCTGACAAGCCTGGCGAGGGCCATCTCGCGGGCGGCCACTGGCCAGCCCAAGGCGAACGAGGCGGGAGATACCGAGCAGGCCGCCCGCGACCTCGAGCAGCTCAAGCAGCAAGCGACCGACAACCCGGCACAGGCCGCCAGCCGGGCCGATGCACTCGAGCAGACGGCCCGCGCGGCTGGCACATCGCATCCCGAGCTGGCCCATAAGCTCCAGGCCGCCGCCGATGCGCTGCGCAAGGCGCCCAAGACGGGCAGCGAGCAGGATCGGCGTGCGGCAGCCGACGCGCTGCAACGGGCCGCGGACGCCCTCCGCCAGGCGCAGCAGGACCGCGCGCTTCAGCGCGACGTGGCGCGGGCGCAATCCGCCCTGCAGGACGGATCCCGCCAGGTGGCGCGCGCCGGCCAGCAACAGCCGGGGGCATCGGGTCAGCCCGGCGGGAGCGGCCAGCCAGGCGGCAGCGGCCAGCCAGGGGGCAGCGGCCAGCCAGGGGGGTCGGGTCAGCCCGGCGGATCCGGACAGCCCGGCGGGAGCGGCCAACCAGGAGGATCCGGGCAGCCCGGCGGCAGCGGCCAACCAGGAGGATCCGGGCAGCCCGGCGGCAGCGGCCAACCAGGAGGCTCGGGTCAGGCAGGAACACAACCCGGCCAGGGCAATCAGCTTGGCGGTGGCGGCGGCACGACCGTGCGGCGAATCCCGGGCGGCGGCCTCCGCACGGGTTCGTTCAACGGGCCGAGCCGAGGGAACAAGCTCCCCACCGTTGCGGGCGACGAGACCGTCTTCGCGCCGTTCAACCGCGTCGGCAAGCCGGGTGATCCCAGCTTCATCGCCGGCCAGGGAGGCAGCGGTGGACCGACCCAGACCGGCAACGGGACAGGCGTCGGCGTCGACAACCAGGCGTTGGTCCCCTATCGGGCCGTCTTCGACCTCTTCAACAACTTCGCCAACGCGCAGCTCGACAACGCACAGGTCCCGATCACCTTGAAGGACTTCGTGCGCGATTACTTCAGCCGTCTGGAACCCACGGAGTAGTCCGATGACCGAGACCGGGACAGAGACGTCCACGCCAGCGCCAGCCATCGAACGCATCACGCCGGAGCGATTCGGCGAACTCGCACACGCCATCGAGTCGGAGGTCGGCCGCTTCATCGTCGGGCAGGAGCAGCTCGTGCGACTGACCCTGATCAGCCTCCTGGCCGGGTCGCACGCGCTCTTCGAGGGCGTGCCGGGATTGGGCAAGACCATGCTGGTGCGGACGATGTCCGAGGCGCTGGAGCTGGGTTTCTCGCGGATCCAGTTCACACCGGACCTGATGCCGGCCGACATCGTGGGCACCAACATCATCGTCGAGGAGGGCGGCGAGCGACGCTTCCGCTTCCAGGCGGGACCGATCTTCTCCAACCTGGTGCTCGCCGACGAGATCAATCGCGCCACGCCCAAGACACAGAGCGCACTCCTCGAGGCGATGCAGGAACACCGGGTCACCGTCGCGAAGCAGCAGTACACGCTGACTGAGCCCTTCTTCGTGCTCGCCACCCAGAACCCGCTGGAGATGGAGGGGACCTACCCACTCCCGGAAGCCCAGCTGGATCGCTTCTTCTTCAAGATCGACGTGCCGTTCCCGACGGAGGGCGAGCTGCTGCAGATCATGGATCGCACCACCGGCGGCGACGTTCCGACCATCGGTAAGGCAGCCACCGGCGCCGATGTGCTGGCGATGCAGGCGCTCGCCCGGGACGTACCCATCGCCAGCCACGTCATGGGCTACGCGGTGCGCGTGCTTCGTGCGACCCACCCCGACGTGGATGGAGCTCCCGAGCTGGTGCGCAAGTACGTGCGCTATGGAGGATCGCCGCGCGGCGCGCAGGCGATTGTGCTCGGAGCCAAGATCCACGCGCTGCTCGACGCCAGGTTCAACGTCGCCTTCGCCGACATCCAGGCGGTGGCGCCCGCCGCGCTGCGCCATCGGATCATCCTGAACTTCGAAGGCGAAGCAGAGGGCATCAGCTCCGACTCCGTGGTCCGCGCCATCCTCGCCGAGACGCCCACCGAGCCGGCTGGCTGACGGCCGCCGCCGACGGCCAATGACCTCTGCGCCCGAGCTCGCCCGCCAGCGCCCGCCGCTCTTCGACGAGGCATTCCTGCGGCGCCTCGAACAGCTCGAGCTCGCCTCGCGCCGGCTGACCGCCGGCCGCATGAAGGGCGAGCGGCGCAGCATCCGGCGCGGCCAGAGCGTCGAGTTCGCTGACTACCGCAACTACACCACCGGGGACGACCTCCGCCAGCTCGATTGGAACGTGTACGCACGCCTGGAGAAGCTCTTCATCAAGCTCTTCGTCGAGGAGGAGGACGTGACCGTCCACGTGCTGGTGGATGCGTCGCGCTCCATGGACTTCGGCGACCCAAACAAGCTCGACTTCGCCCGCCGGGCGGCTGCAGCCCTCGCCTACCTGGGGCTGGCTCACCTCGACCGGGTGAGCGTCGCGTTCCTCGGCGACGGGCGGGCCAGCTCCCTGCGCGCCCTGCGCGGCAAGGGGAGGACGCTCGAGCTCTTCGACTTCCTGTCCGCGGACCGTCGCGAAAGGGCGACCGGGCTGGCCGCTGCCGCTCGTGACTATGCCGCCCGGCTGCGTGGCCGCGGTCCGTTGCTGCTGCTGAGCGACCTGATGGATCCGGGCTACCTCGACGCCCTGCGCGACCTGGCCGGCACGCGCTGCCAGCTCTCCGTCCTCCACGTCCTAGCGCCGGAGGAGCTGGATCCGGAGGTGCCGCCGGACGCTCGGCTGATCGACAACGAGAGCGGGCAGGGGGTCGAGGTAACCGGCGACGCGGATCTGAACGATCGCTATCGGGCTCGTCTTGGCGAATGGCAGGCGGAGATCGGGGCATTCGTCAGCCGTCGCGGCGGTGCGTACGTGGCGATCCCCTCAGACCTCGAGCTGTCTGATCTGCTCTTCGACGTGCTTCGCAGGCGGCGGGTGGTGACGTGATCGCGCCCCTGGCGCTCATCGGCCTCCTGAGCCTGCCGGTGATCGTCGCGTTCTACATGCTCCGCCTGCGGCGTCGCGACGTTCCGGTCGGATCGACGTTCCTGTGGCAGCAGCTGATCCGTGACGTCGAGGCCAACGCCCCGTGGCAGCGCCTGCGCTTCAGCTGGCTGCTCCTGATTCAGCTGCTGATTGCGGCGATCGTGGTCCTCGCCGCCGCCCGACCTTTCACCACGGCCACCTCCGAGCTCTCCGGCAACGTCGTCCTGATCGTGGACACCTCCGCCTCGATGGGTGCTGTGGATCCAGAGGGGGCCCGCATGTCGCTGGCGAAGGACGCCGCCCACCGAGTGGTCGGTCGCCTGCCGGAGGGTGGGCGCGTGACTGTGGTTGCCAGCGATCAGACGGCACACGTCCTGGTCTCAGATACCGATGACCGGGCGGCAGCCAACGCCGCCATCGACCGGATTGGCGCGACCCAGCTTCCGGGCGACCTGACCGATGCTTTCGCCCTGGCTTCCGCGCTCGCGGCGCGCGACAGCGATTCAACGGTGGTCGTGGTGTCCGATGCGAACGTCGCGCGCCTACCGAGCGTCGGGATCGGTGCGCCGGTCAAGGTCGAGCGGGTCGGGACGACGGACGCCAACCAGGCGATCGCGGCGCTCTCGGTGCTGCGCCGATCGGGGGGAGCCCAGCTCGACTGCTTCGTGGCGGTCAGCAATCCGTCCGGCACGTCCGCCACCCGACGCCTCGAGCTGTATGCGGACGGGACGCTGGTGGACGCGCGCAACCTGACGATACCGGCCGGCCAGCGCTCGGAGCTGATCGTCCCCACCCTGCCGGCCGAGGCGCGCGTCGTGGAGGCGCGACTGGCAGGATCCGACGCGCTCGCCACCGACGACCGCGCCTATGCCCTCATCCCCTCGTCCGGCGCCACGCGAACGCTTCTGGTGAGCGCGGGCAACGTGTACCTCGAGAACGCGCTGGCACTCCTTCCGAGGCTCGAGCTGTACGCCGTCGCCCCGGGTGGCTATGCCAGGGCGCTCGCCGATGCCACAGCCGCGAAGAAGCCGTACGGCCTGGTCGTCTTCGACGGCTTCGTGCCATCCAGGGCTCCCAACGTCCCGGCCATCTACGTGTCGCCGGCGTCGAGCGGGGGCTTCGGGAAGGTGGGAGCGACCATCGACGGGCCGGCCATCGACCGGACCGCTCCCAACGAGCCGCTGCTGCGCTTCGTGGACCTGTCCACGGTCCACATCGGGCGTGCTCATGGAGTGATCCTGGCCGACGGGATGCGCAGCGTGGTCTCGACCACCGGCGGCAAGCCACTCGTCGCAGCGGGTCGTATCGACGGGCAGCCGACGGCGGTGCTGACCTTCGCGCTGCGCGACAGCGACCTGCCGCTGCAGGTCGCCTTCCCGCTGCTCATGAGCAACCTGGCCGACTTCCTCCTCCCGCCGGGAGACGGTGTGCTGCCGCCGTCGGCGAGCCTGGGAGAGCCGATCGAACTGGCGCTGGATCCCTCGCTCCAATCGGTGAGCCTGCTCGACGCCGGAACGACGACCACGATCTCCCTGGTCGCCGGGCGTGGGGTGATCCCGGGCGCCACCAGCGTGGGGATCCGTGAGCTCCGCGACCCCTCCGGCGCGACGATCGGACGAACCGCTGCCAACCTGTTCGACCCCGCCGAGTCGAGGATCGCGCCCGCCGATCCGACGCGCATCGAGGACATGGGACGCGGCCCGTCCGGCCCCGCGGCTGCCACGACGCCCACCCGCGCCGAATGGTGGTGGCCACTGGCGGCGGCGGCGCTGCTGCTGCTCACCGTCGAGTGGCTTCTCTTCCACAGGCCCACTCGGCGCACGCTCGGACGTCTCCTGCGCCGGACGACGCGCGGCGGCGCCGGTGGCGGAGCCGGCCCATCGGTCCCTCGATCCAAACCGGGGGCCGCGTGATGCCCCTCGTCTTCACCGACCCCGCATGGCTGGCGCTCATCGCACCCGCCCTGCTGGTCGCCCTGCTGGGTTGGCTGGCCGCGGCTCGGCTGCTGCCGGGTGCTCGACGCGCAGCGTCGCTCGCCATCCGGATCGTGCTGGTGGTGGCGCTGGGCATGGTGCTCGCCGGCGCACGCCTGGCCCTGCCATCCGACCGGCTGTCCGTCGTCTTCCTGATCGACGGGTCAGCCTCCATGGTTCTCGCCACCCGCGATTCGCTCGTCGACTTCGCGCGTGATTCTGTTGCCAGGATGCCGCAGGGCGACCTTGCCGGGGTGGTGGTCTTTGGTTCGAACGCGCTCGTCGACCGGCTCCCGTCGGACGTGAACGAGCTGCAGACCCCTGCGTCCGTCCCGGTCGTGGGCTCCACCGACATCGCGGCGGCGGTCCGCCTGGCGGCGGCGATCATGCCGGCCGGCACCCAGCAGCGTCTCGTCCTCCTCTCCGACGGCAACGACACGGGCGGCGACGCGACCGATGCGATCTCCGCAGCAGCGGCGCGCGGCATCCGCCTCGACGTCGTGCTGCCCTCGACCGACACCTACGGCGAGGCGCTCGTCGACGGCCTCGACGCACCGAGCGGCGCACGAGTCGGCGAATCGATCGCGCTGACAGCGCGCCTGCGGAGCACGGTGACGACCACCAGCACGCTGCGCCTGCTGGCCGACGGTGCGACCGTCTCCACGCGCAGCATCGACCTGGTGCCGGGGTCGAAGGAGGTGACCTTCACCCTGAAGACCTCGACTCCCGGGTTTCATGTCTTTCGCGCGATCCTCGAGCCACGCGTCGACCACTTCAGCCAGAACAACGCCGCCGACGCGTACGTCCTGGTCAGCGGCGAGCCGCAGATCCTCGTTGCGACCGACGATCCGGCGCGTGCCGCGGACCTGGTCGCCTCCCTGCGCACGTCGCGTCAACAGGTGACCGTGGTCCCCAGGACGGGGGTGCCCTCCTCGCTGGCGGCCCTGGCCGGCTACGACGCGGTGGTGCTCGACAACGTCGCGGCGGGTGATCTCGGTCCAGCCACCATGGCCTCGCTGCAGGTCTACGTTCGCGATCTCGGGAAGGGCCTCGTGATGCTGGGCGGGAAGCATGCCTACGGGGCGGGTGGGTATCTGAACACGCCCATCGAGCAAACGTTGCCGGTGTACATGACCGTTCGCGACAAGACCCGCAATCCGGACGTCGCCCTGGTGGCGGTCGTCGACAAGAGCGGCAGTATGGCCGACTGCCACTGCACCAGCGACAACCGCGGCACCGCGCAGAGCGGCCAGCGCGGCTTCCAGAAGGTGGACATCGCCAAGGAGGCGATCCTGCGAGCCGCAGAGGCGCTCGCGCCGTCCGATCAGCTCGGCGTGGTCGCGTTCGACAGCAGCGCGCACTGGGCGGTGCACACCGGGCCGATCAATCTGAACGGGTTGCAGAGCTCGCTCGGCTTCACAGCGGACGGACAGACCAACATCTACGCCGGTCTCAAGGCCGCCTACGACGACCTGCTCAAGAACCCGGCCAAGCTGCGCCACATCATCCTGATCACCGACGGTTGGAGCCAGTCGGGTGCGTACGACCTGTTCCTGGCCGACCTGAAGAAGGCCGGCATCACCCTCTCCACCATCGGCACCGGTGGCGGATCGGCGCACATCCTGCGGACACTCGCCCAGGAATCGGGTGGGCGGTACTACGACGCGGCCGACGCGTCCAAGATCCCCGACATCTTCCTCAAGGAAACCATCCAGACCGCGGGCGAGCGCATCGTGGAGGAGCGCTTCCAGCCGGTGCCTTCGGCGCCATCCGAGATCCTGCGGGGCCTGAACGCGGGCCGCTTGCCGGTGCTGCTCGGTTACAACGCCACCACGGCCAAGGGGACGGCGACCGTGGCACTGCTCACCGGGCGCCAGGATCCGCTCCTGGCGCAGTGGCAGTACGGGCTCGGTCGCGCCGTGGCCTGGACGAGCGACGCGCGTCAGCAGTGGGCTGAGCAGTGGATTGGCACGCCAGAATTCGGCACGCTCACCGCCCAGCTGGTCAGCTGGGTCCTGCCGCCGCAGGACGAGCAGGGCATCGATGTGCGCTTCACGCCCGGCCGCAATGGGGAGCTCGGCGTCGAGGTGACCTCTCTCGACGACGAGGGCACCCCGCGGAACTTCTTCCAAACCGTGGTTCGGCTCGTGGCACCCGACCTCACCCCGTTGCAGACCACCCTGCAGCAGATCGGTCCCGGTCACTACGCCGGCTCCCTGCGCGCAGACCAGCAGGGCGCCTACCTGGTGCGCGTGGCCCAGACACGTCCCGGGTCCTCATCCGCGAGCCGCACCCTTGGCCTTGTCAGCCCGGCCGCAGAGGAGTATCGGAGGCTGGGCATCGACCGTGAGGCGCTGGCCGGCTACGCGCGTGCCGGTTCGGGGCGTCAGCTCAGCACGCGATCGCTTGCGGACGTCTGGCGCCACGACATTCGAGCCGATGCCTTCCCGACCCCAATCTGGCCCTGGCTGCTCGTCCTGGCGATCGTCCTCATCCCGCTGGACATCGGGGTGCGGCGGGTGGCGCTCTCCCGATCGGACCTCCGCAGGGCACGTGCCTGGATTGGCCGCCGAGTGGGTCTCGGCGCACCGCAGCCCGAATTGGTGCCCGGGCTCGCCGAGCTGCGCGCCGCCAAGGGCAGATCCGAACGGCGCACCGAGCGCCGGATCACCGGCGTCCCCGGGGTCCCGGGCGTGGCCGACGGGGCCAGCGTGGCTGCCGGGTCAAGCGTGGCTGCCGGGTCAAGCGTGGCTGCCGGGTCAAGCGTGGCGGCGGCGATGACCCCCGGTCCCTCCGTAGCCGGGCAAACCGGGGTTCCGCCAACCTCCCAGCCGACTACGGCACCCGAGCCGGTACCAGCCGGCGACGAGTCGCTGGCAGCTCGGTTGTCCCGTCGACGGCGATCCGTGCGCTAGGAGCAGAGCGGTCTAGCTCTTCGAGCTATCCGGGTCGATCTCCTCGAAGGTG